>NZ_JXSL01000035.1 GCF_000829825.1 Paramagnetospirillum magnetotacticum MS-1
ATCTGATCGCCCCTCCGGTTCAACAATAAACGCGAACAGCGGTTCCTTCCCTCTTTGGGGTCCAGGGCTCTCCCTGGCATACGGTCGGCATTCGCGAAGAGAATCCCGACGGCGTAGGTGCCGCCTTTTAGGCGAGCTGGCTCTTTTTTTGCCTTTTCCCCATTGACCTTCCCTTTTTTCGCTCGATGTCGACGGCGGGGCGATTTCGCAGGGAGGGCGTCATGGCGGACAACGACAACAATGGCGGAGGCGGCGGTCCTATGTGCATCCTTCGCCATGGGCGGAAGTCACATACGTGGGGGGAGCTTCGACAGGCTACGCAGCACACCGTCCGGGATCCGGCCGTAAGCTGGTTGGGAGACAATATCGACCCCGAACGCAGTGCCACCAATATGGTCCTGGTGGGCACCGGCGACGTGGTCGCGGATGTGCGGACGCGCTTGGCCGCCGTCGGCCTTGAGCCGAAGGCCGGCCAGGTCGTCGCCCGTGAGCTGCTGGTCACCGCCTCCCACGCCTATTTTGGCGGCGATGGCCATACCGGCCGAGACGGCGACTGGAACCAGGATCGCCTCGCGGCCTGGAGGACGGCGACCGTCCAGTTCCTCCAAGGCGAGTTCGGCCCCAATCTCGTCACCGTCACCCTCCATCTCGATGAATCCGTGCCGCACGCCCACGTCTGGGTCACGACGGCGGTCAATGTGCAGAAGAACGGGCGAGGCCGGCCCCGCAAGGATGGCACCAAGGCGGCGCCGGTCATGGGCTGGACCCTCAACCACGACAAGGTGATGGGAAGCGGCAAGGAGGCTTTCGCCGCCCGCCAGGATCGCTACGCCGACGCCATGGAGCCCCTGGGCCTGAAGCGCGGCCAGCGCCAGAGCAAGGCCCACCACAGGCCGATCCGCAAGTTCTACGCCGAGTTGGAGGACCGGGTCGCCGCCGCCGAAGCGGAGCGCCAGGCCGCGCGCGAAATCCGCCTGCAAGCCGAACAGGACGCCATCCGCGCCGACATCCTTCGCCAAGGTGCCGAGCACGCCACCTTGCTGGCCCGACAGGCGCAGCAGGCCGCCGAGGAATCCCGCAAGGCCACCATCGCCGCCAGGACCGAGGCCGAGGAATCGCAGCGCCGGGCGGTCCAGGCCGAACAGGAACAGATCGCCCTGCTCACCAATGTCAAAGGCGAGCGGGACACCGTCGAGGATGACAAAAGGGCGCTTGGCATTTTCGTGAAGGCCCATGGCATCGAGAGGGAGTTCGACCAATGGCGGGCCGACACCAAGGCCGTCGCGGCTCTGCGACAAAACAAGGGGCCGGAGTGGGGCCAGTATGAAAAATCATTGGCGGCCTATGCCACCGACCTCAATCAATACGGCACCCTGCGCGATATCATCGTCCGCCGGGCGGATCGGCATCTGCGCTTCCTGCTGGAGGTTGGTGCCATGGCCCTGGGGCATTCCTCGATCATCCGCAATCCTGCCCGCCTGGTCACCGATGGCATTGCCGCCTGGCTGCGGCTCGTCGGCGGGAATGATCTTGTCCAGCGGCACCGCACCGTCGTCGGCTGGATGCGGGAGATCTGGGCCGCCGTGGTCGATGCTGCCATCGAGGAGCCGCAGCGGAACAGGGGGCGAGAGCGGTGATAAAGGTCGCAGACTTTCCCAATGGCGGCTGTCGGTCGCATAGCCGTCAGACGCAACGTGGGGGCAATCGCCCGGACATGACCCAATTCAGTCACTTGAGAAAGGCGATCAGCATTTAACGTTTCGTTCAATCTGCATGTCAGATTTGCACATTGCGATGAACCATCCTCAACAAATGCATCCATCGCGCCCCTCTAATAGCCACATAAAAATAATGGGTTATGGCCAGCCTTCTTGTCATTCCTGTTTGGCATGGCGTTTGCCCTTAGATCTCCGTCGGCTGAGTTCGCGACGCAAGCTGCCGCTGTTGCGACCAGCCACGGGGGGAACCGGGGGAATCCGGCGACCACCTGCAGTCCAACTGTCGGAGGAACCCATATGCTCAAGAACCGCGCTCGCACGGCGATCGCCGCCGCTATTACCGCTGCTGCCATTTTCGCCGTTTCCGGCGCCGCCCAGGCGCAGCAGGCTCCCATGGCTGGCGATATGAAGCCGGCCATGGCCGCTCCGATGATGGCCGACCGCGCCAAGCTGCTGACCTCGCCCGGCGTGTTCGGCAATTTCTCCACCTACAAGCTCCGTTCGGACTATTACAAGCTGTCGGCCGCCGAGCGCAAAGGCGCCGCCGCCGAGGTGATGGCCGTGGTCGAGAAGCACAAGGCCAACATCATCGCCGATGCCTATCTCACTCGTGGCTTCGAGGCTCAAAGCGACTATTTCCTGCGCGTCCATTCCATGGATATGGCGGCCACCCAGGCGTTCCTGGTGGATTTCCGCGCCACCCGTTTCGGCATGTATTCGGACGTGACCGAGAACTTGGTCGGCATCACCAAGGCACTCAATTACATCAGCAAGGATAAGTCGCCGGATCTCAATTCCGGCCTGTCCTCGGCCAGCTATACCGGCGACGCGCCGCGATACGCCATCATGATCCCGGTGAAGAAGGATGCCGCCTGGTGGAACCGCTCCGACGAGGAGCGTCTGAAGGAGATGGAGGTCCATACCCAGCCGACGTTGCAGTACCTGGTGAACGTCAAGCGCAAGCTCTACCACTCCACCGGTCTCGACGACACCGACTTCATCACCTATTTCGAGACCAATGACCTGGGCGCGTTCAACAACCTGCTGATCTCTTTGGCCAAGGTTCCCGAGAACAAGCACCATGTGCGTTGGGGCAGCCCCACCGTGCTGGGCACCATCCAGACCTTCGAGACCGTCGTCAAAACCCTGTCCATGGGGAACTGACGCGTCATGCCTGGCCGCCGTCTCTCATCAAGAGGCGGCGGCCGTTCAGACGTTGTCCTTTGCGCATTGTTATCTGTTCATCTTCCGGGGGAAGATCATGACCATCAATCGCCGTTCCTTCGTCAAAGGTAGCCTGTCCGCCGCTTTGGCTTCGGGCTTGCCGCTGTCGCTCAGCCGTCCGGCCATGGCCGCCCTTACCGAGCGCAAGGACCGCCCCTGGGAAGAAGGGCTGCGCAACCAGTTCAAGGGCGAGCGCATCGTGCGCACCATCAACATGCCCAACTGCACCGGTTCGTGCGGCTGGAACGTGGTGGTCAAGGACGGCATCGTGCTCCGCGTCGAGCCGCCGCTGGATTACCCCGACGACGACTACAATCCGCGCGGCTGCATGAAGGGGCTGACCTATCACCGCCGGGTCTATTCCCCCAATCGCGTCAAATTCCCCATGAAGCGCGTCGGTGCACGGGGCGCTGGTCTATGGAAGCGCATCACCTGGGACGAAGCCTTCGACTTCATCGCCTCCGAGATCAAGCGCATCTCGGCCAAATACGGCAACAAGGCGGTGTGGATCTACCCCCCGGTCCCGGCCACCGGCATCGTCAAGCAGGGTGCCGGGTTCCGCTTCGCCGCCGTCAACGGCTTCGGCATCGGGACCTTCTATAACTGGTACGGTGATCTACCGCTGGCCCATCCCATCACCTGGAATGTCCAGACGGAAGAGCACGAATTCAAGGACGTGCTCAACACCAAATACGCCATCATCTGGGGCTCCGACATGGTGCAGACCCGGATGCCTGACGCCCACTTCTTCGCCGATGTGCGGGCCAAGGGCGTCAAGCTGGTCTATATCTCGCCCTATTACGATCCCACCGCCACCGCCGTGGACGAATGGGTGCGGGTGCGCCAAGGCACCGACGGCGCGTTGGCGCTCGGCATGTGCCACGTGGTGGTCAAGCGTGGCCTGACAGACGACGCCCATCTGCTCAAGACCTCCAGCGCCCCGCTCTTGGTCCGCAACGACAACGGCAAATACCTCAAGGCCTCCGATGTGAAGGCCGACGGCGATGCCAAGACCTTCATGGTCTACGACGCCGCCATGGGCGGCGCGGTTCCCGACGTCTATTTCAGCGACAAGCCCGCCTTGACCGGCACCTGGGACATCACGCTAAAGGACGGCAAGACGGTATCGTGCTCCACCAGCCATACCCTGATGCTGAAGAAGCTGGAGGATTATGACCCCAAGACGGTGTCCGAGATTACTGGCGTTCCCGCCAAGGTCATCGAGCGTCTGGCGGTGGAATACGCCTCGGCCAAGCCCGCCAGCATCTGGTCAGGCACCGGCATCAATCACTGGTATCACGGCGACCTGATCGGCCGCGCCGTGTTGGAACTGGCCATCCTGACCGGCAATATCGGCAAGAACGGCGGCGGTGTCAGCCCCTGGGCTGGGCAATACCTCATGCGCCTTAACCCGGCCGACTATTTCTTCCCGTTGAAGGAAGAAGGCAAGCCGGAACGCCATCAGGCGGTGCCGCTGGATACGGCCTATGTGGTCAACGGCCCCACCGAGACCATGGCCAATAAGGATAAGCTGTGGCGTCAGATTCGCTGCATCTGGGCGGCGGGCGGCAATCTCCTGGGCGAGGCCTCGGACCAGAGCAATCTGATGCGCAAGGTGCTGCCCGAGATCGAATTGATCGTCAGCCCCGAGATCGAGATGAGCACAACGGCGCAACTGGCCGATATCGTGTTGCCGGTGGTCAGCTGGTACGAACTGCCCATGGATATCGCCACCACTCCGGCGCATCCCTATATCCAGATGGCCGAGGGCTCGCTGGACCCCATGTTCGAGGCCAAGACCGACATCGAGATCTATTACGAGATGTGCAAGCGTCTCGGCACCGAACATATCTTCAAGTTCAATCACCCGGAACAGGCCGCCGACCACCTGCTCAAGACCGGCGGACCCAAGGTCAAGGGCATTACCCTGGAGCGGCTGAAGAAGGAACGCGTCATCCGCGTCAACCTTCCCAGCGATCCCTATGCCTCCTTCACCGAGGAGATCGAGGGCAAGGTCAAGTTCAAGACCGCCTCGGGCCGCCAGGAGCTTTACAAGGACGAGGACCGCTTCATCCAGTTTGGCGAACAACTGCCGGTCCACAAGGAACCCCATGTGGCGACGCCCTATGGTCCCTCCAAGGTGTGGGCCGAAGCCAAGAAGACCAAGAATCCGCTGTTCGAGTCCTATCCGCTGGTCTACCACGCCCGCCATACCCGCTGGAGCGTCCATTCGTCCTGGCGGACCACCGACGAACTGCTGAAGCTTGACGATATCGGCCAGCCGCTGCTGGAACTCAATCCGGCCGATGCCCTCCAGCGCGGCATCGTCGCCGGTGACTGGGCGGTTGCCTACAACCAGCACGGCTACGTCAAGGCCAAGGTCAAGCTGCGCGAATCGGTGCCGCCTGGCGCCGTCCTGATCTATTTCGGCTGGCAGCGCGACCAGATCAAGGAAGGGCACTGGAATGCCCTGACCCACAACGACATCAATCCCATCCACGAAATCTACTTCATACCCAATGTCTGGGGGCCGGTGTCCGGACACTTCGACCAGCTTTGTGAAGTCAAGAAGGCCTGAGGAGACGCGCCATGTCCGAAGAACTCTGGCAGAAGTATTACGGCCAGCCCAACAAGATGTATGGGAATAAGGTCCAATTCGGCATGTTGCTGGACATCAACAAATGTCTGGCCTGCCATTCCTGCACCATGGCCTGCAAGACCACCTGGACCAGTGGTCCGGGGCAGGAGAACATGTATTTCAACAGCGTCTCGACGCAGCCCTACGGCAAGTATCCCCGTCGCAACGGCGCCAACGATCCGGCCTATTTCGATTACCGCTTTTCGAACCTGTACCAGGACACGCCCAAGGGCACCTATCCCAAGCTGTGGCAGTTCTATCTGGCGCGCCCCTGCAATCACTGCACGGACCCGGCCTGCCTGAAGGCCTGTCCGACCCGTTCCATCTACAAGAACGAGGACGGCATCGTCCTGATCGACCAGGACAAGTGCGAGGGCTTCCAGTACTGCGTCCGCGCCTGCCCGTATGACAAGATCTACTACAACTCGGTGACCAAGAAGTCGCAGAAGTGCATCTTCTGCTTCCCGCTGCTGGAAAAGGGTCAAGAGCCGCAATGCGTCAAAAGCTGCGTCGGCAAGATCCGCATCTTCGGCAATCTGATGGACCCGGAAAGCACCATCTCCAAGATGATCCGCGATCCTTCCTTGGGGGTGAAGCCCTATGACCCCCAAACATCCTTGAAGGCAACCCACCGGGTAATCAACGAGGGCGAACGTCGCCAGTACCGGCCGGATTTTGGCACCATTCCCTCGGTCTGGTATGTGCCGCCGAAGAATATTCCGCCTGAAGAGGTGGAGAAGTATTTCGGCTTCGGCATGAAGGGCCTGCTGGACGAGCCGCATCAGGTCTCCGGCCCCACCAAGATGAAGGATATCTGAGCCATGGACGCCGATACCATGACTGCCTTTGTCCGCACCCCGGCGGCTGACTGGGCTGGTCTTTATCACTTCCTTGAACTGGCATTGGCGCATCCCGGCGAGGATGGTCACGTCTATTTCGGCCAAGCCGACACCGAGGCTTCGGCCCTGGCGGTTCTGGCTGGATTGCCGTCAGGCGATGTCGTGGTGGATGGCGCCGGGCCATCCTTTCGCGCCTTCTTCGAGACCTTGCGTCGGCGCTGTTTCGAAGAGGTGGAATCCGATCACATCGCCCTGTTCTCCGCCAATTTCCCCCAGGTGCCATGCCCGCCCTATGGCTCGCTGTTCACGGCCGACGACGACGGCAAGCGGCTGGAAGAAATGCTGGCGATCAAGACCTTCTATCAGGACAGCGGCATCGACGTGTCCGAGACCTTCGATGATTTGCCAGACCATATCTGCGTCGAATTGGAGTTCATGCAGGTGCTGTGCTTCCGCGAGCACGACGCCATGACCCAAGGCGACCATGAATTGGCCGAAGCCGTCCGGGCCGAGCAGGCGCGATTCCTTGACCGGTTCCTGCTCCCCTTCGCCGAACGCCTATCCTTCCTGGCGCTGCGCATCGCGCC
The DNA here is from genome assembly GCF_000829825.1 of Paramagnetospirillum magnetotacticum MS-1. Classification (NCBI taxonomy): domain Bacteria; kingdom Pseudomonadati; phylum Pseudomonadota; class Alphaproteobacteria; order Rhodospirillales; family Magnetospirillaceae; genus Paramagnetospirillum; species Paramagnetospirillum magnetotacticum. The sequence continues at coordinate 7,007 of NZ_JXSL01000035.1, forward strand.
GGAAAACCCGTATTCCCATCTGCTCGGCGCCACCAACCGTCTGCTGACCCATCATCGGGAGAGCCTGCCATGAAGACGATCCTTGCTCTTGCCCTTTTCATCGCCACGGCGAGTTCGGCCTTGGCCGCCGAGCCCATGGCGGGCCCCCGCAAGCAAGGCCACGGTGTGTCGGTCGCCCGCGGCCAGCAGGTCTTCATAGAGCTTTGCGCCCTATGTCATGGCGTGAAGGGCAAAGGGGACGGCCCACGCTCCACTTATTTCCCCGAGGGACAGTATATTCCCGATCTGACCACCCCCGGCTTCGTCGAAGGGCGCGACGCCGAGGTCCTTGGCAATATCCGCGAAGGCCTGCACCGCATGGACGAGCCTTTCCTGGTCATGCCCCAGTTCAAGTACATCCTGGCGGAAGACGACATCAAGAGCGTGTTCGCCTATGTCAAAACGCTGCCGGGAAAGGCCATGAAGCAGGCGAGCCGCTAGAACAGATATTTGATTTGCAGGAATAGCGGCGGTATTAAATGCACTTGTGCGAATGGGGGATGACGAAAAGACGCTTGGGGAAACTCGCCGTCGCTCTATTTCGATTATGCCCGGCGACCGCCGGGCCGGGACGGGCAATATGCAACGCTGGTGCCATTGGGTCCGCATGGGAGTGTTCCTTTCCCTCGTCCTCGCGGGGACCGGGGCTCCAGCCGCGACTCCCGCTGAAACCTTTCTAGCCATCGAAGCGGTCAATAGCCAACTGTCCGCCTTTCATGACGCAAACGGCACCATGCCGGCGGCGGACCCTCAGGCGCCGGCGCTGACGGAGCGCTTGCCGCGCCATGCCTTGCAGAAGGCCCGAGAAGTGCTGTTGAAAATCCAGGCCCTGCGGCAGCTCAATGGCCTGCCGTTGCAGCCGGTGCCGGAAATCCCCGTTCGCGAAGTGGTGCCGGACGATACCAAATTCTTCCTGGAAAAGATGTTGGAGGGACTGAAGGACCTGCGTCCGGTCTTTGGCAATCCTCCCATTTCAAAGCCGTCCCGCGTCGCCAAGGAAATGACACCCACTGATAATTTTGCGGCCCTTCGTCGTGCCGAATTGCAGGTCGATGGCCTTGGTCTGCCTCCCACCGCCCCCAATGATGTCATGCGGATCGCTCTTAGCATCGTCAACGATCTGGAACTGATCCGCGCCGCGTTGGGTATCACCACACCGGTGGCCAAGCCGCCGGTGATTCCCGCCCGCCGTCCGGTGGATACCTATGACAACGCCCTTGGTCTTCTGGTCGATATCAAGGTGCTGACTGAGGCTAATCCAGCCTTGGCCATTCCCATGGGGGTGGTGCTGCCGAACCGTCGCATGGGTGTCATGAAGCCCGCCCATGTTATGGATCTGCTCGGCACGGTCTTGGCGGAAATTTCCGCCGTAAAGGTCAAGGCCGGGGTGATGAAACCCACTCTGCTGGCTCCTGCTCAGACCGGCATGACCCCGTCCGATGTTCACGCCGCAGTATCCTATGCCAGGGCGCTGGTGGCGACCATTCCGGGAGCGAGACCCATGAACGGGTCGGATGGGCCTCGCGATTCGCCCTTGATTAGCATGGCAAAGAAGGACCCGTCGCCAAATCGGGTTTTCGCGGTGGAGGATTTCGCCAAGCCTGATCCGAAACTGGTCAGGCGCTCGGTCGTCAGCCAGTCGGAACACGCCATCGTGACCGCGTGGCATGTGCTGCCAGGCCAGGGGCTGGAGCCTCATCGACATCCCGAGGGCCAGGACACCTGGGTCGTCTTGTCCGGCGAAGGCGACTATCTGCTGGGGGGCGGCAAGACCAAGCGGCTGCGGGCGGGCGATATCGCCATCGCCAATACCGGCCAAGTCCACGGCATGCGTAATACCGGCACGGTCCCTTTCATTTTCATCTCCACCGTCACCCCTGCCGATGCCGGGGTGGAACCGGGGGAAATCCCCCCACCCAATTGAACGATTCGTTCAATTGGGTGGGACGTTCTGAACGGGACATTCAATCCTCATCGTCGGATCTGCTCCTGGGCGAGACCATGCCGAATTCCTTGATGCGGCGTTCTAGCCGCGGACGCGAAATTCCGAGAATGTCGCAAGCCTTCCCCTTGTGCCAATGAGTCTCGGCCAAGACCCGACGGATATGATCGCGCTCAAGATCGCGCAATGAGCACAGGACGCCTGCGCAAGCCCCGTCCGCCGCCGCCTGAACCGGTTCACGCCGCAGTTCCGGCGGCAGGCAGTCGGGAGTCAGCAGATCGCCGCGTTGAAGGACAGCCGCCTTCATGAGTACGTTTTCCAACTCGCGCACATTGCCGGGCCAGCCATAGGCTTCGAGGCAAGTCAAGGCGTCGGCGGAAACCCGGCGGATCGTCTTGCGGAGATCCTTATTGATTTTCCGCAGCAGGAACTCGACCAGCAGCCGAATGTCGCTCGGACGGTCGCGAAGCGGCGGCAGGGTGATGGTCGCCACGTTAAGCCGGTAATAAAGGTCTTCGCGGAACAACCCATTTGCGACCCGCTCGCGCAGATCGACATTGGTCGCGGTAATGAAGCGGGCGCTGCTCTTCTTGACCTGGGTTCCGCCAACCGGCGTGTATTCCCTCTCTTCCAGGATGCGCAGCAGCTTGCTCTGCATGGGCATGGACAATTCCGCGATTTCGTCCAGGAACAAGGTGCCTTCGCCGACTTGCTCCACCTTGCCCTTGTGGGCGCTGACCGCGCCAGTGAAAGCCCCGCGCTCGTGGCCAAACATCTCGCTTTCCAGCAAGGTCTCCACCAGTGCGGCGCAATTGACCGCTACGAAGGGCAGGTGACGTTCGGCGCTGGCATTGTGCACAGCGCGGGCGGCCAATTCCTTACCGGTGCCGGACTCGCCCAGGATCAAGGCTGTGATCCGGCTTTGCGCCACGAGGCCGATGCTCTTGAAGACCTCCTTCATGGCGAAGGACTGGCCCACAATCTGGGTGCCGCTGCCGCCAGAGGTGCCACCGATCACCAGCCCCTCGCCGGAGCGTCCCTGGGACAGGGCGCGTTCCACCGCCGCGTCCAGTTCGTCCAGATCGATGGGCTTTGGCACATAATCGATGGCACCGCCCTGCATGGCGGCGACCGTGGTCTCGAAGTCGTGGAAGGCGGTGATCATGATCACCGGCAGGGTGGGCCGAATGGCCTTGATGGACGATAGCAGGCTCATGCCGTCAGCCCCGGGCAGCCTGACATCGGAGATCACGGCGTCGATCTCAGGATTTTCTGCTTTGTTGATGCCGTCCTCGGCCGAATGGGCGACGGTGACGTCCATGTTGTTTTGCTGGAAATGCAGATTGAGCGTCCGGCAAATGGCGCGGTCGTCATCGACAAGCAGGATATGCGGCATGCTTCTTCCCGCGATTGGCGTTGCGTGCGGCACCCGAATTGCAAGAACTCGGCCAAACCTATGGCTCAGCATAGCAGCTTCGGCGAGAGAAGATTAGGCTGGCGGATGGTACAGGGGGAAAATTTGCCGCATGAAGACGTCGCGCAAAATCTTCGGTCTCACCTATCTCATCGCCGGGATGGCGGTGGCTGGCATCGCCCTCTTCACCTTGTCGCGGACGACCCAGACCCTTCACGACCTGTCGCGCCAGCGCCTGCACGAGAGCGTCAATCGCGAAGCCCGGATCATCTATAACACGCTCGATATGGTCAAAAGCGACCTTCTGGTCCTGGCTGAGGAGGGAGGAGCGGGCGGCTCGTTGGACGAAGCCAGCCGTCGCAAGTTGTCTGACCGCTACGCCACCTTCATGCAAAAGCGGCCGTCCTATACGCGAATTCTTTACCAATCCGGCACCAATGGCGATTTGGTGTCGGTGGAACAAACCGATCAGGGATTACGGGCAAAGGGGACCGGCGCGGCAGTGGATTCCGATCTGTCGCATATGGCGGAACAAGGCGCCAAGTTATGGCCCGGCAACGTCATCCTGACCGACATGCTCGACTTCGCCCGACCCAAGAGTTTGGATCTGGATTGGGTCGATTTGGACGAGGTGCTGGAAATCGCCACCGTCTCCATGACGCCCATGCTGACCGAGCAAGACATCGTCGTTTGTACCGACGGCCATCACAGCCTTCCCAAGGTGTGGGGCGACCGGACCCGATTGATTCAGGTGTTCCAGAACTTGCTGTCCAACGCCATCCAGGCCATGGAGAGAGGCGGCCATTTGACCTTGGAGGCCCGCTCCGAACTTCATCGGTCTCGGCCGTCGGTGGAAATCCGCATAATCGATACCGGCAGCGGCATTTCCGTCGATGTCCGAGACAAGATTTTCGAACCGTTCTTCACCACCAGGGCCAAGGGAACTGGCCTGGGTTTGACCATTGTTCACCGCCTGATCCGCAGCCACGACGGTGAGCTGATATTTGAATCCAATCCTGTTGGCGGTACCGTCGCCCGCGTGATCCTGCCGTTGGTTTCTCCCGACTGGCCACCATCCAGCATGACTCAAATCTCTCTGGAAGAGGTTGACGCACGGTGACAACAACCCTTGGGAAGCTTGCAAAAGGGTATTTGTCGGCAAGTGAATGGCGGAATCTGGCACTGATCCGGCATAGCGGCCGTTTGCATGAGCGACGGCTGACGGGGGCAGAGCGGTCGCCTGACGTGCGGCGACCAGCAGGCTCTACCTGACCCACAAGAGGCACTCGCACCTTATTAGAGAAATTTACGGATCAGCAGGCTGCGTCATTCAAGGCTACCGCCAATTCGTCTTTGTTAGGGGTGGGCTTTCGGTTCCGGTTGGCATAGAGGTAATAGCCGAGTGCAGCAATGCCAGCCCCCAGTAAAACCGGCCCCCATGCCCCAAGGCCAAGGCCTAGTCCCAAACTGATCCCATGACCTGACGCAGCACCAGCTCCGGTGCTCCACACTATGGGAGTGGCTGACTTGGCTCCCAAAGCCACCTTGCCGACAGCGGTTCCACATGGCCCTATGCCACCCAGACCCGTACCTGCTCCGGTTCCTGCGCCAGCCCCCCATCCCATTGGAACGCCATTGGCGCCCACAGCCATTTTGCCAACAGTCGTGGTACTGCATTGCCCGAGGCCCAGCCCCGCCCCAGACCCGGCCTTTACACCAAGACCTTTTAAGACACCCGCCTTGCTCCCTAATGCGGAGCTTCCGTTCATGGGGCAACCCTGGCCAGCGGGCATGGAATGAAGACGCAAAGGCATGATGAGCTATCCTCGAAGGCAGCTTGCGGAAGGCTTAGAGTTTTGAACTTCCTGCCGACAGAACTTGGGAATCGGCCAGTTCAACCTGTAGTCGCGTCAGGAGGGTGATGATCTCGCCACTCAGGACCAGAGCTTCCTCATAAGCCTCGTCGGCAGTGCGAAGCTTTCCGTGATTGAGAGATGAGATGACCAAGTCAACCTCCCGATGAAATCTCTTGTGGACGGCATCAAGGCTTTTTAATGCCTCGGTGGCACCCAACTCCCTCATGGCTGTGCCATGTATCCAGATTCCGAGGCTGCACTCATCGCTTGGTTGGGCACGCATGGCCTTACCATGGCCGCGGAACGCCGATTGAAGATCGCGAATCCATTTTAGATGGACAAGCCGAGCACCTGTGACGTTCAAAGTATGACGACCACTGTCGGCCTCGCCTAAAGCCTGAATAGAAATGATGTTGAGGGGGAGTGGTTTTGGGAAAAGCGCTCTTGTCAACCGAGAAGGAATGTCATTGGGTTGGGCGCGGCTGATTGCGGCCTCAATGACATCGAGTTCAAGTGAGGTCAGTAAAAAAAGTATTTCACCACTAAGCTTGCGAACTGCTGCCAGCTTTTCCACAGCGCGCTCCGCCTTGCCAGCTGCGCATGCAGACAAAGTTTCTTCGGCAAGATGGTGAAAGCGCTTATGAACAGTTTTTAACTGCCAGACAGCTCCCAATTTGCCATACCGACTCAGGCCAGTACCGTAAATCCAGGTTCCAAGATCGCAATCCTCATGACCCATTAGCGGTTCTTGCGTCCCTTCACCGTTCACGGTGGCCTCCAATGCTGCCTCCCAACGAAGATGGGCCAGCCTAGCGGCGTTGACGTCTAGTTCGGTAGCGATCATCGTATTCGGTCCTTGAGTGCCTAGGATGCCTGTCTGGTGTGGATGCGCCCCCTGTATAAGCAGCAATGGGGGCGGCATCACTGACATTTGTCAGCGACCTGACCGAAGCAAAAATATTTTGTTCAGATAGGGCGGGCGGATTATGCGAGAGAGCCAAATTCAAGCCGCTTGGTATGGTCTGGAAGCCTGTGAAAAATGTGCCATTCGCCATTTAGTCTTGTTTGCAGACCTGACCAGCGAAGACTTTAGCCATGTTCATCTTCCAATAGAGGACATTTGGCTTCCTCCTGGAGCAAATCTTTACCAACAGGATCAGGCAGCTTCGGCGCTTTTCACAATCCGCGAAGGGCTGGTCAAGCTTGAGCAATATCTACCCGACGGAAATTTCAGAATTGTCAGCCTTTTGAGCCAAGGAGACGTTGCCGGGCTAGAGGCAACGGTTGCCGACAAATATGAGCATGCCGCCGTAGCGCTGCTGCCAACGCAAGTTTGTCGCCTACCCCGCGAAGTCGTAGCAAGATTGTCGCCGAAGCTGAACCGCCAACTGATGGAAAAATGGCATGATATGGTCTTGCGCTCTCACCATTGCGTGCGAGAGCTATCAACCGGCAGTTCCCGGCAAAGGGTGGCGCGGTTGTTCCTGATGCTTGCGCCTCCCGCCATGGAACGGTGCCGCATTTTCGGCCGCGAGGACGTAGGGGCGCTGTTGGGCATTACCACAGAGACCGCTTGCAGGATGGTTTCAGACCTAAAAAGAAGAAAGGCGATTTCAGAGATTTCAGCCAATACTTTTTCACGCGATATAGCGGCTCTACAGAAAATTGCCGATGGGATTTAATTTCCTCCCTGCTCTATCTCAAAGAGATGCTGGGTGGGATAGATGTGGGCGGTGCAGACGCTGAGCGGCTCTTCCTGGCACAACGGGGCCATAGCGGACTTTCCCGCCGAATGGCGGCAATCTGAAAACGCAGTCATTCAATCAGCCATCGCCCGATGAGTGCTGGTCGGGAATTTTCATTTTCCCGGCATGACACGCTTCAGTGACCTGAGATCCAGCCCCTTGTAGGTGATGCGAAGAAAATCCTCCGACTGCTCCTGGATGGGCGTTCCAATGCCATACCGGCGCTGCACGGTGCTGTCTTCATGGCCCATGAACAGATCCTGGGTCGGCCCGTCCAGGCGGGCGGCGCGCATGGCGTCCTTGAACGAGTGGCGGAACGAATGGAATGACTTCTTGTCCGTCTTGATGCCGATGGATTTGAGGAAGCGGCTGAACTTCTTCGAGAAGGATGACGAGTAGTAGCCGTCCTGGCCCATCTCCCATTCGGGAAACAGGCGGCCGCTCTTGATGGAATTGACAAAATCGAGGAAGCCCAAGGCGATCAGTTCGCCGTGAACAGGGATATATCGCTTTCCAGCACGGGTTTTCACTTTGTGGTCATCGTCGGCGTTGGTGATGAGGAAATGCGGCATGTCATTCAACTGGACGATGTCCGCCTTGGTGAGTTGGCCAATTTCATTCATCCGGCAACCAGAGAAGGCGGCGATCAACGGCGTCCAGAAGTGATGGTCGTTGAGCCGGAGATCCCCTGGCTCATGTCGAAAATGGGCGGAGCGGCATCCGGTGAAAATTGGCGCTCCGAAAATCACGCGCATATCATCGAGGTTGAACGGGTCACGCTCATCGGAGACGTCTCGCGCTGGCTGCTCGGCCCGAACGCCGATGGCCGGCGATTCCTTCACCTTCTTGTTGGCCTTGGCCCAGGTGAAAAACGTCTTGATGTTGCTGAGATATTTTTCGTTGATGGTCTTGCCGTCGAGGCAGTCGAGCCGCTTGTTTTCGGGGAGCGCGCTGTTGCGACGGATCGCCTCCTCAAGGTTGTCGGTCTTGAGCCGCTTGCGGAAGTTGGTCGGGCATTGCAGCAGCATTTCCTTGAACTTCACCACCTCCTCGTCGGTGATGGCCGCGACAGGGCGATCCGCCCCTACCACCTGCAGGAAGAGACGGAGACTGGCCCGGTAGTCGTCCTGGGTCTTCGTGCTGACCTTGGCCCGCGTCGTCTTTTCCGAGATGAACGGTTCGACCAAGTCGCCGATGGTTGGCCCCGCTGGTGCAGGCTGCGGCGAGGCCACCGGAGGCGCGGCGGATGGATGAGGATTGGCCCCCTGCTGAGGGAGGTTTCCGGTCACCACCCCTGGAATGATGTGCTGGTCCCTGAAGAGTGGATCTCTGGCCGTGTAGCCGAATTCCCCTTCATCCTCGGCTTTGGCCCGGCGGGTCGCTTCCAAAGCCCCGCGAAGCATGTAGGCGCAGAGCCGCCGGAAATCCGGGGAGTTTTCATCTGTGTCATCGGCCCGGCCAGATTCCTCAAGTTCAAGCTGGGCATTGAAGATCACGCGCCCAATGTCACCGCTCTGCAATTCGCGGATGATATTGCGCTCGACCTCGGCCCGCGTTTCAACGAACCCGTCATTGATCTCCTTGCCCTGCGGATGGACCTGGGCGAGCTGGCGAGCGTGCCAGTTCTCATCGACGCAGACCTTGTGCCACCACCGGGCAAAGGACAGACAATCGTCTTCGGTTATCATTGGTTTCCGCCGCAAGTCGTCAAACAGTTCGTCGGCTCTGGCCCGGACCCGGATCAACCGCTTTCGGGCTTCCCTTGGGTCGTTCGTGCCCAGGCTCCGCTTCAATTCAGTGCACCCGAACCGACCGACCAAATCTACTGGAACTCGTTGCCGAAAGTAATAGGCGGCACCCCGCCGCATGAGGCTTGTGGTCATGGCTCTGTGTCCCACCGGTGTGTCCCAGTGGAATGCAGAAAAGTGAGGGTTTACGCGGGTTTTAGGCGGGCTGCGGATTTCCAGCGAGGTCTTGCCGGGTCCCGCCCCCTCCGCCACTTGCTCCCATGACCCTTCGTCAATCAACGATCATCCGCCCAAGAGAGGGCGAGATATGGGTGGACTGACAGCCAGTGGAATAACGGGCCCCCGCAGGACCGCCCCCAGTCAGGTGTGCGCGTCCAGCCATGCATGAAGCGACACCATGGCCACCAGACGTTTGGAGGCAAGGAACTCCCCTGCTTTCAGCAAGGAGAGGCTTCGGCCAACAAAGGCCTCGTTCAAGATTGCGTGACGCCGGATCATGGCCGGGGAGAGATATTCCCGGCACATCTCTTCCAACTGTGGCCGCCACAGGGTTTCCACCGGGAGGTGGAACGCCACCTTCCGCCGCCGGGCGGCGGCCAGGCCGGACTGGCTGGCGACGTGACGCAGCAGCGTCTTGCCCATGGCCATTTGATCCGGACACCTCAGCAACAGGTCATAGAGGGCGGTGGTGACGTAGGGCACTCGCGCTTCCAGCCCGTGGGCCATGCTGAGCTGGTCCATCTTGTGGAGGATCTCCTCGGGCAGCCAGCCGCGTGTCAGATCAAGGAGCAGCCCGCCCAGGGACAGATCAGCCTTGGGCCGTGGCGGCGGCGGGCCGAGGGTGGTCGCCTGGGCCATCTCGGCATCGCCCATGATGGCGCTGGCCCGCGCCAGCATCTTGCCGCTGTCTCCGGCCACGGCGAGCAGTTCGGCGGCCGCGTCGCGCCCCAGCCGTCCCAACGAGGCCTGATAGTCGAACAGGTGGTTGAGCAGCCCCACCGGCATTAGCCGGATCAGCGGCGCCAAGAGGCGCAGCACACCGGCCACGGAACCGAGCTGGTCCAGCTTGCGAAGAATGGGCAGATGGGCGTAACCGGCAAACATTTCGTCCGCGCCCTCGCCGGTCAGGACCACCTTAACCTCGCGGGCCGCCTCGCGGCACAGCTTCCAGGTCGGCAAAACCACCGCGTCGCCCACGGGGTTGTCCAGGCACGCCACCGCCTGAGGAAAGTCCGCGAAGTCGGAAGCCGTCAGAGACACGACGCGATGATCGAAACCGAAATCGCGGGCCATGGCCGCCGCCTGGGCCGTCTCGTCCACCCGATCACCGGTCGAGAAAGTAAAGGCCGTCAGGCGGTTCGCGGCGTTGCGGGCGGCATAATGACCGATCATCGCCGAATCAACGCCGCCCGAAAGGAAGATGCCCAGCGCAACATCGGCCCGCAACTGCCGGCGGACCGAGTCCTCGAGCACCAATTCCACCTCGGCGGCCCAGTCACGCGGCAGGGCGTTGCGGGCGGGGCCGCGCCGCGCCGGTGTCCAGAACCGGTCCAGGCGCGCCTCGCCCTCCGTCCAGCGCAGCACGCCGCCGGGCGGCAGGATTTCAACATCGGAGAACAGATGACGCCCCGAACGGACCCAGCGGAACTGCAGGAATTCTTGAATGGCGTCGGGCCGCAGACGGCGGCTGACCTGGGGGTGGCGGGTCAGGGCGCGGGCCGACGAGGCGAAGGCCAGTTCGCCTCCGGCCAGACTGTAGTACAGCGGCTTGATGCCCAATTGATCCCGCACCAGCCACAACCGGCCATCGGCATTGTCGCGCAGCGCGAAGGCGAACATTCCGTCCAGGCGGGCAAACAGCCCTTCGCCCCAGGCGGCAAAGCCAAGGGGCAGCAATTCGGTATCGCAGGTGGTCTCGAAGCGGTGGCCCAGAGCCTCCAGCTCGCGCCGCAGATCGGGGTAATTATAGATCTCACCGTTATAGCTGACGGTGTAGCGGCCATCGGCCCCGGTCAGCGGCTGGGCGCCGTGGCTGGGATCGAGGATAGCGAGGCGGGCATGGCCGAGATGGATTCCCAGGGCCGAGTCGCACCCTTCGCCATCGGGGCCGCGATGGCGAATCTCGGCAATCATCGCCTGGATCAGTCCAGGCCGTTCGGCGCCCACATAGCCGCAGATGCCGCACATGGCGCCTCTAGCGTTGCTTGGCGGAAGTGGCGGGCGGATCTTGAAACAGCGGCTTCAACTCGTCGGCGAAGGGCTTGATATGGGGCACCGCGCCGCGGATGGCCTCGCGGATCTCCATCTGCCGCTCGGGGGGGAAGTCCTTGGCGGCGGTATCCTTGATCTCGGCCACCACCGAAGCGGTCACCACCCGTGTGGCGCGCTGGGCGACCTTGCGCAGGGGCTCGTGCAGGGCATAGGTGAAGGATACGCTGGCCGTGACCAGCAGTACCACACCCGCCAGAGTGATGGCCGCGGTCTTCAGCAAGAACGGCATCAACTGGCGCTTCAGCGCCTGATCGCGGGGCAGGCGCAGGTAATCCGCACGTCCCAGATCGAGATGATGCCGGAACAGTCGCGTGCGGGCCTCGTCATAGCTGGCCCAGGCGGCCTCCAGGCTCTCGCCGCTTGCCGCCAGGCCCAGATCGCCTTGGGTCAGGTAATAGCGGCCGCCCTGCAGGCGCAATTCCACCGGATAGTCGCGGGCCAGAAGGGCCTGCATGGCTTGATCGTCAGTCATGGCGCTTTCGCCTCAAGAGGGCCACCTGATCGGCCAGCAGGCCGAAGCAGGCGATGTAGACGCTGGAGAGAAACAAGGCCAGGCCGGCGCTGTGGATGCCGCCGGTATAGATGTATTGCAGCGTGCTGGCCACCGCGCTCAGCAAGAACAGCATGCCCCCCATGGGCACGAACAGCCGCTGGGGGCTGAACAGCATCACCATACGCACCATGATGGCGATAAAGCGCAGAAAGTCGCGCACCGGCGAGATATTGCTGTTGCCGTGCACCCGCCGGCTGATGGCGTCCACCGGTTCATAGGCCACGAAGCGCCCGCCCATCATCATGGCCAGGGTGATGGTGGTGGGATAGCTGTAGCGGTTGGGAAACAGGTGGAGATGCTCCAGCAAATGGTCGCGCTTGATGGCGCGAAATCCGCTGGTCAGGTCGGCGATGCGGCGGCCCGAAATCCACTCGGCCACCATGATCAGCATGCGGTTGCCGAAATTGCGCAGCTTGGACGTGTCGGAATTGCGGGTGCGGGCCGCCACCACCATGTCGTATTCCCCGAGGCGCGCCAGCAGGCTGGGTATGGCCTCGGGCGGGTGTTGGCCGTCGGCGTCCATCATCACCACCACATCGCCGGTGGCCGCCAGACTGCCCCGGCGCACCGAGGCGCCGTTGCCGATATTGTAAGGATTGCGCACAGCCCGCGCGCCAGCGGCCTCGGCCGCCTGCGCGGTGCCGTCGGTCGAGCCGTCATCGACCACCACAACTTCGGCGACCACGCCGGTGTCCAGCGTCCGCCGGATCACGTCACCGATGGTCGCGGCCTCGTTATAGGCCGGCATGACCACTGAAACCCGCCAAGTCTGGCTCATCACATGTCCTGAATTGCTCATCATCGAGCCTTGTAGCCTGTCGGAAACGGGGGGTCCAGCCTCATGGGAACGGGAAGTCTGGAGGGCAATAGCGGCGGAAGGCCTCGGCTATGGGCATCATATAGGCATAGGCTTGGCCGCAGGCGTTTTCGATCCTCTGGAACTGCACCATGTTGGGCCGGGCAACATCATTGACCTCGAAGGCCAGCACCACCAGCAAAACCGCAGCCAGTCCGGCCCTGCCCCGCCGTCCCATTTCGGGCCAGAACTGATGGGCGGCCAGCGCCGCGGCGATGATCAGCCAGGTATCCATGTAGATCAGGTGCTTCAGTTCGATCTTGTAGATCCGGGTCGCCGCCTCGGCCCCTACCGCCATCCCGGCCAGCAGACCGACGCGCAGGGCGGCGGCAAAGCGGCGGTGCCACGCCAGAACCGCAATGGCGATCAGGACGGCGAAGCCCAGAAGGTCGAGGGGTTTCAGCCATGGATCGGGATGGAACAGGCGCCGCGCCAAGGTGGCCGCGAACCCGTCATCGACCAGCCGGACGACCAGAGGCATGGACGGGCGGCCACCGGGATCGCCGCCTTTCTGGCCGATACTGCCCAGATTGTACATGTGGTCGATGAAGTTGGAGAGGGCGTCGGTGGCGCCCATGTTGTGGTAGAGCAGGTGCAGGAGAAAGGCGGCGGAGATGCCGCCCCCCACGGCCAGCATGGCGAACAGACGCTCGCGGACGGGCACCGCGTAAATCAGGCCATAGGCCCAAACCGCCGCGACGATATAGACGATGATCGCCAGTTGATAGCCGCCCCGGTTGCCGAGGAAAAACGCTGCCGAGAACACCATCAGCAGCACCGGAAGGATCGGCACGGCCAAGAGCATGGAGAGGGTAAGCCGCTCGCTCCACTCCGGCTCGATCCAGCGCCGCTCCGCCCGGCAGCCGAAGGCCAGGGCGACCATGGGCATGCCCAGGGCAACGAACACACCTTGCATTTTCGCCATCAGCGCCAGGGTGGCGCAAAGCCCCGCCCAGAACAGGTGAAAGGCGGGACGCCTGCTTGACCCGGCGGTCGCCACCGCAACGAAGGTCAGAAACAGGAACAGGCCCGACGGCAGCTCGGTATAGATGGTCAGGGCCTGGATACCCAGTTCGCGGCTGCACGCGAAAACCATCGCCGCGCCCAGGGCCACGGCGAAATTGCCGGTAATCGCCCTGATCCCCAGAAAGAACAGCGCGGCAAAGACACCGCTCAACCCCGCCACCATGTAGCGGCCAGCAAATACCAGTTTGGCATAAACGGGCTCGAAGGCCGCCGAGCCGGTGGGCGGCAGAGCCTTCAGGGATGAGACGTCCACCACGCCCAGAAGATGCATCAGCTTCAGCCACCAGGCCAGAAGCACGAACATCACATACCCCGTATGGTCGAGATAATGCTGGGACAGGCCGGAATTGAGCCGCAACGCCTCATAAACGAACACGATGTCTCCGTCGGAGGTCGTGACGTAGAGGCGATGAATTCCGTGAAGGACGGCCAGAAGAAGAGGAATTGCCGCAAGAGCCGCCATAGCGGTGAAAACACCGCGCCTGGAACGAAGCCAGTTGGATATGGCAAGACTCATTTCGCTCCCCCCTTGAGGCCGAGTCTAATAGGCGGCACATGGTGGCGTGTCAAGGCGGGCCGGCTTGCGCCAAGGTTGCATGGCGCGGCCCTTATGGGTTACACCGGGCCGCCATGGCATGAGAAACAGGCGGTCAAAACCCCATGAAAATTGCCGTTATCGAGCCGCTGCTGCAGTCGCGCAAAAACGTCATCCGTGACGTCATTTATGGCTGCTGGTGCGGAGGAAAACGCATCGGGGGAGCCAGTGTCCCGCCCTTTGAACAACTGACCGTTGCCACCATTCTCAAGCATGACGGCCATGAGGTCTGCTTCATCGACGCGCAGCAGGAACAACTCAGCCTCGAACAGGTGGCCGACCGAATCCAGGGCAGCCAACTGGTCATCACCTCCACATCGGTGATGACCATGCGCGACGACGCCACCTTCGTGCGCGAACTCAAAACCAGGATACCGGGATTGCGCGCGGCCGCCTATGGCTCGCACCCCACCTTCAAGCCCGAGGAAACCCTGGAAAAGGGCTACGACTTCGCCATTCAGCGCGAGCCGGAATGGGTATTGCGCGATTTGGTCCGCCGCCTGGACGCCGGTGACGAGGACGGCGCCGCCCATGTTCCCGGCATCGTCACCCGAGGGACGGACGGCACGCTGATCAAGAATGACCGCTATCCCTTCATCGACGACCTGGACCAGATTCCGCCGCTGGATGTGGGGCTGCTGCCCCGCGATTACGTCTATTTCAATCCCATCGTCCGCAACCTGCCCTATATCACCGTTTCGTCGTCCCATGGCTGTCCGGCCAAGTGCAGCTACTGCACCGCGCCGTTCTTCCACGGGACGCGGACCCGCTTCATGTCGGCGGGCAAGGTTCTGGACGACATGGCCTATTATCTGAACCAGGGCATGCGTGAAGTCTATTTCCGCGACGAGACCTTCACCGCCGACCGCCAGAGGGTCATGGACATCTGCACCGGCATCATCGAGCGCAATCTTCGGTTCAGCTGGATCTGCAATGCGCGGGTCGATACGGTCGATCCCGAGATGCTGGGGCTGATGCACCGCGCGGGCTGCCATCTGATCAAGTTCGGAGCGGAATCGGGCAGCCAGACCGTGCTGGACGCCGTCAAGAAGGGCATAACGCTGCAACAGACCCGCGATGCCTTCCGCTGGTGCAGCGAGGCGGGCATCGCCACCCATGCCCATTTCATGGTGGGTATGCCCGGCGAGACCTTGGAGACCATGGAGGCGACCCTCGATCTGGCCATTGAGATCGCCCCGTCGACGGCCACCTTCGGCATCTGCACCCCCTATCCCGGCACGCCGCTGTTTCGCGATGTCGCCCGCCTGGACGAGAGCATCGGCGACGGCAGCGACAATGCCTCCATCGAACGGCTGCATGTGGAGGGCGATTATAACCGGCATTACTGCTCGGTGGATGGCGAGACGCTGCGCCGCACGGTGAAGCGTTTCTATCGCCGTTTCTATCTGCGCCCGGCCTATGTCTTCGACAGCCTGCGCCGCATCCGCAACGGCAATATGCTGCGCAATGCGGTGATCGGCGGCCTGAACGTCATCGGTTTCGCCCTTGGCGAGAAGAGTTCCTGAGATGGTGGCGGGGCCTTTCCTGTCCGAGGGTCTGGCCGTGGTGCCCAGGGTGCTTGGCCTTGCCGACCGCCAGGAAGACTCGCCCACCTATGGATGCTGCGACCGTGCCTACTGGCATTATCGCACCACCGATTTCCCCAATGTCCGCTTCCAGGAGGCGGGGCTGCTGTTCGCCCTGGCCCATGGTCTCGACCATCCGGGCAATCGCTTTCACGCCAAGCCCGCCATGGCCCGTTGGGCGCGCGCGGCATGGCGTTTCTGGCTGGGGCGGCGCAACCGGGATGGCTCTTTTGCGGAGGCCTATCCCGGCGACCGGGGGTTCTGCGGCACCTCGTTCTCGGCCGCCGCTTTCGTGGAAACCGTCCGGCTGCTGGGCGGCGCCGAAGCCTGGGCCGGTGAACTGGCCGCCGCGGCCCCCAGCTTCGCCTGGCTGGCCGCCAACGATAACCCGGAAGTCGCCAATCAGCGGGCGGGCTCCGTCTGGGCCTTGGCGGGCTATGCCCGGCTGACCGGCGATGGGGCCCTGGAGAAGACGGCCAGGATTCGCCTGAACGACCTGCTTTGCGGCATGGATGGCGAAGGCTGGTTCCCTGAATATGGCGGCGGCGATACCGGCTATCAAAGCATCACCATGGCGGCCCTGGTTCTTGCCGGGGACTGGCTGGGGCATGGCGAGGCCCTGTCCGGGGCTTTGACGCGGGCCGAAACCGCGCTGGCGTCTCGCCTGAGACCCGATGGGAGGGTGGCCGATATTGCCGCCAACAGCCGGGGAACCCAGTTCGTCTACCCCTCCGCCCTGGTACGGCGGCGCAGTCCGGTGGCAACGGCCCTGACCCGTGGGCTGGCCGAGGACGTGATCTTGCGTCCGGCCTGGATGGATGACCGTTATTGCATCGCCCTGGCCATCGACCATTTGATGGCCGGGCGGGAGACCGCGCCATGCTGATGACCCCCTTGCGGCTGGTGGTTCTACGGCTATGGGCCTTGAGCCTGGGGCGCAGCGCGGCCATGGCCCGGTTGCTGCGATGGTTCCTGGTGGAAGTGCTGATCCGCCGACGGAGTTCGCGCAATCGCTATGTGGCCAGTTCGCGCTTCTTCGACATGGGCGAGTTGGACGGGTGACCCCGCGTCTGGCGATTCGCCTGGTCGGCATCGGCCTGTTCGTCGTCATTTTATGGAATATTGATCTCGGCCGGGCCCTCTCCGTGATGACGGAGGTGCCCTGGTGGGGGCTTTGCACCGCGCTGCTGATGGCCTTGGCCCTGGCGGGGATACGGGCCCTGCGCTGGCGGTTGCTGCTGAATGCCCATGGGGTGAGGCAGAGCATGCGCGACGCCCTGGTCTCGACACTGGAATCCATGATCTGGGGGACGCTTACCCCCGCCCGGGCGGGGGAGTTGATCCGGGTTCACCATCTGGTGGCCGACCAAGGAATCGCCGTTTCCCGCGCCGCCGCGCTGTGGGCGGTGGACATGGGGCTCGACGTGGCCGGGGCGGTGATCGCCACCGCGGGCCTTACCGTGTTTCGGCCCGCCATCTTTGGGCAGATCCTGCCACGTCCGGCGGCGCTTGCGGTTCTGGCCGCAGCCATCGGAGGCCTGGCCTTTCTGCCTTGGCTGTCACGGATCCTGGCGTCCCGGCTGCCCAGGGGATTGGCGGCTCCGTTGGAGGTTCTGGCCGCCACCCCGGCATCGCTCCTGCTCGGCCTGGCGGGACTGACACTGGGGTCATTCACCGCCTATGCCCTGACGGTGGCGGGCCTGGCGGGAAATCTGCCCGAGCCGGGCTGGGCCGAGATTTGCGTCATCACCGGGCTGACCATGCTGGTCGCCATCCTGCCGGTCACCTTCATGGGGTTCGGCACCCGCGAGGCGGTGATCATCGGAGTCTTCGCCCTGCACGGAAGGCCGCCAGAGGCGGCTGTCGGCTTCTCGTTCCTCTATGTCGCCAGCGCCTTGTTGGCCGTGGCGGTCTATTTCCCGCTGATGATAGGCTTGCGCAGGCGGAAATAGACCATGGTCCCCAGGCGGGTATCGAGAAATTCATGCAGCCAGACCGGGATCAGACGGGCGCAGGGAAGGAAACGGCGGGGAAAGAAATGCACCTCATGGCCCTGTACCACCCATCCGGCAGCAGCCAGATCGGCGGCCCAATCGGCGTCGGTCTTGCCGATTCCTACCGGATTGCCGTCACCGTCATAGCGACGGATGAAATCGTCCACATCGCTTGAATTCTTGCCGAGATCGGCCCCCGGATGCTTGACGCCGAACAAGCGCATGGCGATCCGGGTCATGGCGAAGACCGCGGGGTGGTGCAAGATGCCCTTGCGATAGAGGGTGATCTTCCCCTGCCCGCCCGGCTTGGTGACTCTGAAAGCCTCGCGGAACGTGGCCTGGGTATCGGGGGTATGGTGCAGCACCCCGGAGGCGGCCACCAGATCGAATTGATCGTCGGGGAAAGGCAGTTCTTCCGCATTGCCCTCGCGCACGGTGGCGGACTGGCCATGAAGGGCCAGATGAGCCTGGGCCAGCTCGACAGCCCGAGGCGTAAGATCGACGGAATCAACCTGCGCTCCGCCACGCGCATATTGCACGGTCAGCCAGCCCGGACCGCAGCCGATATCGAGGACGCGCTGCCCCGCCCATTGGCCGAACTCCCAATAATCCATGGCGAACCGGTCGGAATCCTCTCGCTTGGCCGTGTCCAGTGACGCGAAGAAGGCCGGAGACCCGGGCGACGCCAACTCATGACTGAGCAGGGGATTGCGGTTCCAGTATTCGCGGACATCGCCGACGGAAGGGGCCGTGTCCATGGAGGGAACTTCTTCGGTCATTGTCGATGAGAGCCTAGGCTGTGCGGCAGAGATGGGGGCTAAATACAGTCATAGCCGCCCAAGCCGCAAGTGCCAGCTTGGCAAGCCTCCTTGGAAACGAGAGAGTCGGGACGTGGATCAGACGCGGCCGAAAAAAGCTGCCGTCATGACCAGTCCGATGGCGATCACCATATTGCGGACCAGACCGGGGGACATGCGCTTGGCCGCGTGGGCGCCGAGATAACCGCCCGCCACGGCGGAAGCCAACATGATCAGGGCAGGCGTCCAGGCCACAGCTCCCGCCGCCACGAAACACACGACCGCGATGGCGTTGACGAGGCCCGACAGCAAGGTCTTCAGGGCATTGGCGGAGTGGATGTCGTCGATGCCGAACAGGCCGAACAGGGCCAGCATCAGAATACCGACCGCACCACCGAAATAGCCGCCATAGACGGCGAGCAGGAAGTGGGTGCCATAGAGCGCGGTCTGTCCGATATGCAGCCTTTGTTTCAGCCAGGGAATCAGCCGCTTGGAAAAGGCGAAGATCGAGGTCGCGAAGAGCAATAGCCAGGGGACGACCGACTCGAAGGCGCGCGACGGCGTATAGATCAGCAAAATCGCACCGGCAATGCCCCCGGCCAGGCTGACCGCGACGATCAGTTTCGGGTTCAGGCCCGGAACGCGGGGAAAGTCGTGGCGATAGGCCCAGGCGCTGGCCAACTGGCCGGGAAACAACGCCACCGTGTTGGTGGCATTGGCCGTAACGGGGGGAACTCCCGCGAAAACCAGGGCGGGAAAGGACAGGAACGTGCCGCCCCCCGCCACGGAATTGATCGCACCGGCGAGAAAAGCCGATCCGACCAGCAATAGAATATCAAGCGCGCTCACGCCTCAACCGCCATGCGCGAGGAGGTCATGGATTCCAATGAGGATACGAGATCGGTGAACCGTTCGCCCTGAACGACCACATGGGCGCGCAGCATGTCGCAGGCCAGATCGCCCATGCCGTTCTCGATGGCCTTTACGATGCCCTCATGCTCGTCGAAGGAGGTGTGCATCCGGTTGCGGACCCTCAGTTGCAGGCGGCGATAGGGCCGGAGCCTGCGGTGCAACGTGCTGGCCTGCTCGATCAGGAACGAATTATGGCTGGCCTCGTAGATGGCCAGATGAAAGGCCTCGTTCAGCCGGTAATACTCGGCCGGATCGCTGGCCTCCTTGGCCTTTAGACAGGCCAGATGGGCGGAACGGATCTGGCGCGTTTCGGCTTCCGTGGCGCGCCGGGCCGCAAGCCGTCCGCACATGGCCTCCAACTCGGCCATGACATCGAACATCTCGCACAACCGTGACGCAGGAATGGACGCCACTTCCCAGCCCTTGCGCAGACGCTTGTTGATGAAGCCAGCGGCCTCGAGCTGGATCAGAGCCTCACGGATGGGGGTGCGCGACACGCCGTAGGTTTCGGCCAGATCGACCTCGTCCAACCGGACACCGGGACAGAAGGTGCCGGTGACGATGTTTTCCTCGATCTTTTCCCGAAGTTGCTCGGAAAGGCGTGGGGTGCTCGACAGGTCCATGAGGGTCCTCGGACGGCGACGATGTTCGACAGCGAGGATACAAAAATCTTGACTCGGCGTCCACAAATGAGTTTTCTGTATACAGAACATCGCACATTGAATACGTAGCGATTAATAAGGAATACGCGGCAGGCAATTCTGCATGCCGCACCCCACAGGAAGGAGCGCGTCGTCATGCCTTGTCATATCTGTCACCTCGCGTGGAGCCGCATGCCGGTTTCCGGTCGACCTCTCGGATGGAGGGGTTAACCATGGTCATCTTTGGAACGGCCCTGCTGGCCGCCTGCTATCTGGCGGGCATCTTCGTCGGTGATGCCTTCGGTGCGCTGATCGGCGTCAAGGCCAATGTGGGCGGCGTCGGTATCGCCATGATGCTGCTGATCGCCGCCCAGCATTTCCTGCGCGAGCGTGGACTTCTGAATGCCACGTCCGAGAAGGGCGTCACCTTCTGGGCCATGATGTACATCCCAGTGGTGGTGGCCATGGCCGCGACCCAGAACGTGCTGGTGGCCGCCAAGGCGGGTCCCGTCGCTCTGCTGGCGGCGGCCGGTTCCGTCGTGCTGTGCGCCTGCGTCATCTCCTTCATCAATCGCATCATCCACCGCGCCCATGGCGGCCAGCCGTGGAATCCCGATGCGACTGTGGAAATCGGCTAGGAGAGCGCAGTTATGTTGCACATGATTGAAAAGGCCGTGGCCGAGAACCAACTGGTTTCCGCCTTCGCCGTCGTCGGCATCATCGTCTGGCTGTCCAACCAGGCATCACGTTATCTCACCAAGGGCCGGGTCCACGGCTCTGCCTTCGCCGTCCTCGGCGGCCTTGCCCTGGCCTATTGGGGCGGGGTCCTGACCGGCAAGACCAAGGGGTTGGCGGACCTGACCATGTTCAGCGGCCTGGCCCTGATGGGCGGCGCCATGATGCGGGATTTCTGCATCGTCGCCACCGCCAGCGAAGTCCATGTGAACGAGGCCAAGAAGGCTGGGATCCTGGGCTTCGTCGCGCTGTTCCTCGGCACGATCATCCCGTTCATTGTCGGCGTCGCTGTGGCCAGGGCCTTCGGCTATACCGACCCGGTGGCGTTGACCACCATCGGCGCGGGCGCCGTCACCTATATCGTCGGCCCGGTCACCGGGGCGGCCATCGGCGCCAGTTCGGACGTGATGGCGCTCTCCATCGCCACCGGTGTGGTCAAGGCCATCATGGTGATGATCTTCACGCCCGCCCTGGCTGGCTTCATGCGTCTGAACAATCCCCAATCGGCCATGGTTTTCGGCGGTCTGGCCGGTACGGTCAGCGGCGTCAGCGCCGGTCTGGCGGCCACCGACCGCCGTCTGGTTCCCTATGGCGCGCTGGTCGCCACCTTCCATACCGGGCTCGGCTGCCTGATGGGACCGTCGGTCCTGTATCTGGCGGTCAAGGCGATCTCCTGGTGAGCCCTTCGTAAAGGAGTTTTGATATGCGCGACTGGAACACCCAGGCCCGGAACAGGGAGGCACGCCTCGGGCGTGCCGCCCCCCTCGCCCAGGGCAAGCGGGTCGAGGCCAGGGATGTGACCGCCCTGCTGGAAGCGGTGCTGGAGCCCGGCGACCGCGTCTGCCTGGAAGGCAACAATCAAAAGCAGGCCGACTTCCTGGCCAAGGCCTTGGCCGGGCTCGATCCCACCAAGGTTCACGATCTGCACATGGTGCAATCGGTCCTGGCCCTGCCCGAGCATCTCGACGTGTTCGACCGCGGCGTCGCGTCCAAGCTGGATTTCTCCTTCTCGGGGCCGCAAGGCGCACGCCTGGCCAAGCTGGTGGCCGAGGGGCGGATCAATATCGGGGCGATCCACACCTATCTGGAACTGTTCGGCCGCTATTTCGTCGATCTCACGCCACGGGTCAGCCTGGTCTGCGCCCAGGCGGCCGACCGGGCGGGCAATCTCTATACGGGGCCCAACACCGAGGACACCCCCATCATCGTCGAAGCCACCGCCTTCAAGCGTGGCATCGTCATCGCCCAGGTCAACGAGATCGTCGATGCCATTCCCCGCGTGGATATTCCCGCCGATTGGGTGGACTTCGTGATCCAGAGCCCAAAGCCCCATTATATCGAACCGCTGTTCACCCGCGATCCGGCCCAGATTTCCGAAATCCAGGTCCTCATGGCCATGATGGCCATCAAGGGGATCTATGCGGAATACGAGGTCAACCGGCTGAACCATGGCATCGGCTTCGACACCGCCGCCATCGAACTGCTGTTGCCCACCTATGCCGAGAGCCTGGGCCTCAAGGGCAAGATCTGCCGCCACTGGGCGCTCAATCCCCACCCGGCCCTGATTCCGGCCATCGAGGCGGGATTCGTGGAATCGGTGCATTCCTTCGGCTCGGAACTGGGCATGGAGAACTATATCCGCGCGCGGCCCGACATCTTCTTCACCGGCCCCGACGGGTCCATGCGGTCCAACCGCGCCATGTGCCAGGCGGCTGGCCATTATGCCTGCGACATGTTCATCGGCTCGACCCTACAGATCGATCTGGCCGGAAATTCCTCGACGGCGACCCTGGGGCGCATTGCCGGTTTCGGCGGCGCTCCCAATATGGGAGCCGATGCCAGGGGACGGCGCCATGCCAGCCCCGCCTGGCTGAAGGCGGGACGCGAAGCCCGCCAGGGCCGCAACGTCATTCCGCGCGGCCAGAAACTGGTGGTGCAGATGGTCGAGACCTTCCGCGAGCACATGCAGCCCGCTTTCGTGGAGCGACTGGATGCCTGGGAACTGGCGGAAAGCGCAGGGATGGACCTGCCGCCGGTGATGATCTACGGCGACGATGTCAGCCATATCCTGACCGAGGAAGGCATCGCCAACCTGCTGCTGTGCCGCACCGACGAGGAGCGGGAACAAGCCATTCGCGGCGTCGCGGGCTACACGCCGGTGGGCTTGGGCCGCGACAAGCGCATGGTCGAGAATCTTCGCGACCGCGGCATCATCCGCCGTCCAGAGGATCTCGGCATCGACAAGCGTCTGGCCACCCGCGACCTGCTGGCGGCCCGTTCGGTCAAGGATCTGGTTCGCGCCTCGGGCGGTCTCTATGACCCGCCCAAGCGCTTCCGCAACTGGTGAGAGTCAAGCCAATGGAAACCTTGAATTTCGAATATCGCGGCGGCAAGCCGGTGGCTGGCTCCACCCCTTCCACCCTGGTCGGCGTGGTGGGCTCGGGCAATCTGGAGGTTCTGGTCGAGCGCCAGGATCTGGCCGGGGCCTGCAAGGTCGAGGTGCTGACCGCCGCCACGGGCTTCGGCCCTATCTGGCAGGCGGTGATGGACGACTTCTTCGACCGCCATCCCCTGGCCGATATACGCATCTCCATCAACGACGTGGGAGCCACCCCGGCCGTGGTGTCGCTGCGCCTGGACCAAGCCGTCGAGTCCTTTCTGGGAGGCCGGTCATGAGCTCCTATTACGAAGCCAGCGCCCGCGAACGGATTGTCGGCCTGCTGGACGGTGGCAGCTTCCGCGAGATCCTGCCGCCCGGTGAACGCATTCTCAGCCCCCATCTGCTGCAACTGGACACTCCGGCCGCCTTCGATGACGGAATCGTGGTCGGCGAGGGCGCTCTGGGGGGGCGCAAGGTCCTGATCGCCGCCCAGGAAGGCGGCTTCATGGGTGGCGCCGTGGGCGAGGTCCACGGCGCCAAGCTGGTGGGCCTGCTGGAACGGGCCCTGGACCAGCGCCCCGCTGGGGTTCTGCTGCTGGTGGAATCGGGCGGCGTGCGCCTGCACGAGGCCAATGCCGGTCTGATCGGTGTGTCCGAGATCATGCGCGCCGTGTTGAAACTGCGCGGAGCGGGGATTCCGGTCATCGTGCTGGATGGCGGCCAGTTCGGCTGCTTCGGCGGCATGGGAATCGTGTCTCGGCTGTGCGACGCGGTCATCATCAGCGAAGAAGGCCGACTGGGATTGTCCGGCCCCGAGGTGATCGAGACCACCTGCGGCGTCGAGGAGTTCGATTCCCGCGACCGCGCCCTGGTCTGGCGGACGGTGGGCGGCAAGCACCGCTATCTGCTGGGCGAGGCGGCTCATCTCGTAGCCGACGACATCGCCGCCTTCCGCGCCCAGGCCATCGCCGCCCTCGACCTTCGGCCCGATCTGTCCCTGGAGGCCCTGGAGCGCGAGCATGCCGTCCTGGGCCAGCGGCTGGATCGCTTTGGCACCTGCCGCGACGGCATCGATATCTGGCGCAATCTCGGCATTGACCAGCCGGAGCGCCTGCCCCTGCTGGAAGCCGAAGCATTCATCGCCATCACCGCTGGCAAGAGGGCCTGATCATGGACGCTCGCAGTCTGCTCGACCAATTGTTTCCCGCCGGTCATACGGTGGCCTTCGACGGCATTTTCTTTGCCGGAACCGGAACTTCCGGCAGCCATGCCGTGGCGGTGATCGGCACCATCGATGCCGCTCCCATCGGCATCGAACTGGCCTTCCGCATGGCCGGGGCGGTGCTTGACGTGGTGCGCCATCACCCCGGACGGCCGATTCTGCTGCTGGTCGATACCCAGGGCCAGCGGCTCAGCCACCGCGACGAACTGCTGGGCATCAACGGCTATATGGCCCATCTGGCCAAGTGCCTGGAAGTGGCCCGCCGGGCCGGGCACAAGATCATCGGCCTGGTCTATTCCCAGGCGGTCAGCGGCGGCTTCCTGGCCAGTTCCCTTCTGGCCGACACCTGCTATGCCCTGCCCGAGGCCGAGGTGCGGGTGATGAACCTGCCCGCCATGTCACGCATCACCAAGATCCCGCTGGAACGCCTGGAATCGCTCAGCAAGACCTCGCCGGTCTTCGCGCCGGGGGTGGAAAACTACCTGCGCATGGGGGCCATCGCCGCCCTATGGCAGGGCGACCTTTCCGCCTATCTGGCCGAAGCCCTCGCCGCCCCTGCCGGTGAGGACACACGGCGCATCCTGGGCGAGACGCGGCAAGGACGCGGTCTGGCCCGCCGGGTGGCCGAGCGGGTGCGCCATGACGCCGCCTGACGGGCTTTTCCGTCATGATTGGGTCTGGCTGAAGCGCGGCTGGGATCGTCATCTGCGCACACCCCTGGACAAGATCGCCCGGACCGAAGTCGGGACATGGCTGGACGGAGGGCGCCCCCTGGTGGTGACCCGCCGTCTGCCCGACGATCAGCCGGGCGATATCCGCCTCGGCCTCGCCCTGCCGGGACGGCGGCGGATTGCCCTGCATATGGCCGGGCAGGCCATTGCCCGCCATGCCTCGCCGCCCGGTCTTCGCGATGTCCTGACCACGGCCCCGCTGGTCTGGCGCGACAAGCTGGAATGGCTTGCCGCCTTGACCGGCGCCCTGGGCGTTCCCACCGGCGTTTACGGTTCGCTGGCGTGGCAGCATTTCGCCTGTGACGGAAACATGGTCTATCTCACCTCCGGGTCCGACCTGGATCTGGTGTTCCGTCCGTCCGATTTAGGGTCGCTGGAACGCCTGCTGCGGGAATTGACCGCCTGCGAGGCCAGGGAACAAACGCCGCGCCTGGACGGAGAGATTGTTCTGCCGGACACAAGCGCGGTGGCCTGGCGCGAACTGGCCGCCCTCCCAGAAAAGCTTATGACCAAGAGCATGGATGCCGTCGAGATGCGGCCCCTGGCGGCGATCATGGCCCTGTTCCAGCGGCGGGCGGCATGAGCATTCTGAGCGCTCATCGCCCACGCCCGAGCGCCGCCAGCGTCGCCATAGGACGACGTGCGGTGGCGGCCTTGCATGCGGAACTGGCGCTCTATCCCAAACCCGGTCTGGTCAGCCCCATGGATAGCGGCGCCCATTCCGACATGGATGCCACCACCTTCCTGCGCTCGCTCTTCGCCCTGCGCCACTACTTCGTCGCCATCGCCGCCGCGGGAGAAGCGGGCATGCCCTTCGAGGCGCTGCGCCAACTTGGCGTCGCGGCGGAACGGCGGATGCTGGCCGCCACCGGCGGCATCAATACTCATCGCGGCGCCATCTTCTGCCTTGGCCTGCTGGCGGCGGCGGCGGGATGGCGGCAGCGGCGCGGCTTGATCCTGACCGGCGACAGCCTCGCCGAGACGGTCGTCACGCTGTGGGGTGACGGTATCGCGGCCTCCGGCAGCCAGTCGCCGGACAGCAACGGCAGCCGCGCCACCCGCCGCTATGGGGCGCGCAGCGCCCGTGACGAGGCGCTGGAGGGCTTTCCCACCCTGATGGGCGTGGCGGTTCCGGAGCTTGAAATAGCCCAGGCGCGGCTTGGCTGTCCCGAACGGGCGCGGCTCCAGGCGCTGTTCGCCGTCATGGCTGACTTGGAAGACACCAATCTTCTGCATCGCGGCGGGCCGGAAGGACTTCGTTTCGTCCAGACCGAGGCCCGGAGGTTTCTCGACCATGGCGGCGTCTTCACGCCCCATTGGCGGACCTTTGCCCTGGGGTTGCACCGGGCCTGCATTGCCCGCAATCTATCACCCGGTGGCGCCGCCGATACCCTGGCCGCCGCCTGCTTCGTCCAAAGCCTGCGATCATGAGTCTCGGAATCCTCTGCCCCGGTCAAGGCGACCAGACCCCCGCCATGTTCCATATCCTCGCAGGGAATCGGGCCGCGGCGGAGATCCTCGGCCTGGCGGGAGAGATCATGGGCGAGGATCCCAGAGCCATTGCCGCCCAACGCCTTCCCGTCAATGCCGTCGCCCAGCCGGTTCTGTGCGCGGTGCAATTGGCGACCTGGGCCGCCTTGCGCGACCGCCTGCCCGAGCCGCGGGTGTTTGCCGGATACAGCGTGGGAGAATTGGCGTCCCATGGCTGTGCCGGATCGCTTGATCCTGCCGAGACGATCACCTTGGCCATGCGTCGCGCCGCCGTCATGGATAGCGCCAGTCCAGTGCCGGGCAGCCTGATGGCGGTGCGCGGCCTGCTGCGACAAGACCTGGAACGCCTGTGCCGGGCGCATGGACTGGAAATCGCCATCGTCAACGATGTGGATCGTCTGGTGGTCGGCGGCCCCCTGGACGATCTCGACGGCTTCGAACCCGAATTGGTCGCGCGTGGAGCGAAGGTGACGCGGTTGCGCATCACCATCGCCTCCCACACGTCACAAATGCTCCCCGCCATCGAACCGTTCCGTAAGACGCTGGAGAGCAGCGCGCTTCGCAATTCATCCATTCCCATCCTGGCCGGGATCGACGGGACGCCCGTCACCACCCGCCAAAAGGCGGTGGATACGCTTTCCACTCAGCTTGCCCGGACGGTGGATTGGGCGGCGTGCATGGACGGCTTGGCCGAGATGGGCTGCACCATGCTGCTGGAATTGGGACCGTGCAACGGATTGTCGCGCATGGTGCGGGACCGCCTTCCCCACATCCCGGTCCGCGCGGTGTCGGAGTTCCAGAGCCTTGATGGCGTGATCAACTGGGTCGAGAGAATGCTCTGACTCTCAGGATTCGGCTAACCAGGTGAAGGTGACCCTCCACCCGAGTTGGCTAACTTCGGGCCGAGCGGCGCGCCGCTCGGCCCGCCTCTTTTCAAAGACCGGATATCGGCCTGCGAAAGCCGGGCAATGATTGACCGCGCGATCCAACCACCCGGCAGCAGGCCAAGTAACCGTTTCGAAGCCTTAGGCTCCACTTGCCACGGCATGGCAGAAATATGTACTGTCGAGTGAGAAACGCATCAATATTTTACGAATCAGAATTGAAATCAAAGTTTATGATGCGGGCGCTCTTGTGAGGGGAAGAGCCAAGTGCATAACTTGGTCGAGTTGTCATCCGTCATCTCCCTGAGTGACGACGTCTGTGCGCGCGAACCGATTCATCTGTCCGGGGCGGTACAGCCGCATGGCTACCTGATCGGGCTTAACGCCGCCACTTTGGCGCCGGTTGTTCACAGCGCCAACCTTGACGCCATGCTTGGCGCCATCGCCCCATCGACAATTCCGGCTTGGCTGCCGCCCAAAGCCATCGACGCTTGCCGTGCCATTGCCCAAAATCGCCTCTCGGAACGCGTGATTGTGGGCGAGATTCCTGGTCTTGGCCTGACCGAGATCCATTGCTTCCGCTCCGACGACATCGTGTTCTGCGAATTCGAGGCGCCTTCGGACGATGACGATGCCGCGGGACGGGTCTCGGCGACGCTGCTGGCCGAAGACGTCGAGCGCGACATGGCAGACGCCCGAGACATCGACAGCCTGTCGGCCATCGTGACGGAGGCGATCGCCACCATTTCCGGCTTCGAACGCGTGCTGGTCTATCGCTTCGATACCGATGGCTGCGGCGATGTGGTGGGCGAAAGCCTGGCGCCCGATTGGCCTCAGTCGTTTCTCGGACTTCGTTTTCCCGATACCGACATCCCCGCCCAGGCCCGCGCGCTCTACCGGCAAACGGCCGATCGCTGGATTCCGACCCGCGACTACGTGCCGGTGCCTCTGGTTCCGGCGGCAAACGATCGGGACAGGCCCATCTCCCTCGCACTTAGCCGCTATCGCAGCGTCTCGCCGATCCACCGCATGTATCAGGGCAATATCGGCGTCGATGGCTCCATGTCCATCTCGGTCATGCGCGATGGGGAATTATGGGGGCTGATTATTGGTCACCATCGAAAACCACACCGGGTCCCCGTCGCGATCCAGCATTTGATCGTGGCCCTGGGGCGGGCGTTCTCGCTGCGGCTGGACTCGTTGCTCAATTATACGGCCAAGGTCGATCAGGAACGCGAAATGCAGGCCTTTTCGGCCATGCTGGGCAAATTAGCCGCCGCGGATGATTTTCTGATGGCCTTGACCGAGGGCAAGCCGAACATCGTCGATCTGTTGCCGGGCTGCGTCGGAGCGGCGGTGGTATGGGAAAGCGACCACGAGCCTCTCCATCTCCGGGCGCTCGGCGTCACATGCCGTGGCTTGCCTGTGGCCCTGGGTGGGGTGGTGGCAGGGTTCGGCGGCCGGTCATGGCCGTATCAACTGCCCAACCCAAAACGTTGATATATTGTTGATATAAATCAGCACAACAACCGCACCGCGACAATCAGTCAAACCGCAGACAAAGAAAAACCCGCAGAAGCTAAGCTTTCTGCGGGTTTTATCTATCGTTTTGGTTGCGGGGGTAGGATTTGAACCTACGACCTTCAGGTTATGAGCCCGAAGCTTATCCCCTTGACCAGAGCCAATTTGCCGGGCAAACCCCAGAAAACCTGCCAAATTCCGTCCTATCGAGTCCTCTCCAATCCTCTCTAGTTCCCGCTCGCATTGGAGCAAATTTGGAGCAAAAAAGAGGACACGGACACCCCGATGTTCGCAAAAAATTCTAGCACCGCAGGATGACGAGGTCATCAGAATTTCGGGCAGGTGGCTGACTGATTCCAGATGACGCCGGTGACCATTCTGGAGGAGGGAGCGTTATCCCGGTTGCGTTGGGAGACATGAGTCCCCCCCTTCGCTGCTGGCGAAACTAATAGCACCATCCGCATTGAGGAGAGCCTTGAGCTCCCCCCCCCAATCGATACAAAGCTTATTTTATAGGCTGCGTTAGCCGGACGCCGGGTCCACCCTCCCCTTCGTATCGTCCATCACCAAATAAGGTGATACCAGCCTGCTCCAACGCCGCCTGCAGCGCATCGGTCGTGCGGGCAAGCCCCCCGATCGGACCACGAATCTTCTCTAGGCGCTTGATCGTCTCGATCGACAGCTTTGCCGCTTCAGCAAGATCCTTTTGCTCCCACCTGAGCAGAGCTCGAGCCGCGCGAATTTGTTCCCCAGTCAGCAATTAACACCTCAGGCGTAAAACATTACACCTGAGGTGTTGACACCTGAGGCGCTCGCAGTTACACTCTAGGGGTAATGACGAATTGCGGCCACCAAATTCTAAAGCTGACTGAGGATCAAAATGCTCTCTCCGAACCACCATATGAAAAGTACATGGATTAGCACCCGCCCCGATCTCACGCTCGCGCAGATTCTCCATGCAACCGCGACCGGCGGGGTTCGCGCAGACTGCGACAGCCGCATGCTGGAAATGCTTATAACGGCCAAATCCATCGCAGTGTCGGAGATCGAGATCCTGATCCCGGATGCGATCGATCAATTGCCCGTACCCGAACGTCATGGCAATGAAGGCCCCGCGCATCGAAATCTCCGCCGCCTTGGACTGGTCTTGGCGAAGGCAATCGACCGGCATGCCGGCGTATCGTTGGAGCGTTGGGTCCCCTGCGGCTCAGCCCATGCATTGATCGATATTTTCGCCGAGACTCGCCATGGGCGGATTGCCATCGAATGCGGAACCCGCGATGGACGTGACATTCCCCGACTGCTGAAGGCTTCAGCCGATCACGTCGTCATCCTCCCATTTGCCGGTTGGCAAGGGGACCGTTTCAGCGCATTGGGATTTTCCAACCAGCACGCCCGCCCCCTTCCTCGAATCACCTATACCGCCATGGTTGCTGCACTCGAGATGCAGGACCTGGACGCTATCAAGACCATCTAAATAAGGACGCCCACCATGCTTAACCTGCCCCAAGATTTCCCCATCACAACAGACACCCTTCTTAGCAGTCTTAAGGCTCTGCAACTTCCCTCATTGCTTAAGCGTGGCATGCTTGGATTGACCCAGCAGAAAACGGGTCGCTTCAGGGCTGACCAGGATATCGACGATATGGCACGCTTGGTGTATGCCCCGACGGCGATCCTGCTGCGGTTCATTGCAACAACGCCAGGCCTTGCACTGCCTCTGGTTTTCCCGACCCCTCGTGAATTTCTCAAGACTCTGATGAGTGCATTTCCAGCAGAACCAGGCCTTCAGGAGATTTCGCTCCCGCTCGGACTTGAAAAGTCGGCGGCCTCCCGCTGGAAACGCGGATTGAATTCGCGGCCGTATACATCCGCTCAGGTTCTCATGGCATTGATTACGGCCGATTCCTCCAGGATCGTAGATAGGTGGCAGATTGTCACTCGGATGGCGGCACTCGAAGCGGAATTGCGCGGAATCGACCTTGCCACTGCAGGCAGCTGGGGAGATCGCCCTCAAGCGTGGATCCCTCGCCTGAAAAATGGTTCTCCCCCCAACATTCACTGATCACCTCGCACCCCGGCGACAGCCTAACCCTTCAAAAATATACGAGGTCCACCATGGCGCCCAAAAAGCCCAAATGCTCCCCCATGCCCAAAGATGATCAGGAGACGCTTATCGATCCAATCGAGATTCTGCTCGAAGCCACAGACGCCCAAAACAAGAATCCGGTCCAGGTCGCTGCCGAAATTTCTCTGAGGCGAGCCCTGCAACGGCACCCCAGCCTCTGCTTGCCTGCCGAATCTGGCTTAGCCGTGGTCATCGAGGTGCCGAGCGGCACTTGGGTGGAACCCATAGCCAATGCCTGGCAACTGATGGTGACATCACCCGGCACGCAGTACGTCAGCGGCGATTCCAACGATTGGCGATGGGGATGCGTAAATCCTACTGGGCGGTGGGTTGAATTCAAACGGAGCGGCACTCGGAAGGGTGAATCCCTGTCCGAGGGAAATGGAGCAGTAGCCGCAACCTTGGCCGGTGGCGGCTCTGTGCTGGGTATCTCCCATGCTCCCGATCGCCTCCTGCCAAATGATTTGTTGCGGGTAGCCGACCACCGCCTTGTTGTGCCGCCCCTGGACTCCACAACCCTGCATGAGATTATCCTGGCAATGACCAACTCGGTTCCGGCCGAGCCAATTTCCGATGAATTGACCCGTCGCTGCGACATCGAAGATATTGCCTTGGCAAGTCGCCCAGGCGATGGAGCCGATACCATTTTGCAGAGGCTGCGCCGTCTCGTTGAGACGCGGAACCAAGTTCCAGCCTTCACCCTTGACCAACTCTTCGGGATGCCGGAGGCAACATCCTGGGGACAGAGCCTGAAAGCCGACCTCATTGAGTTTAAAGCTGGACGAATTCCTTGGTCCGCAGTTGATCGCGGATGCCTTTTGTTCGGCCCGCCCGGCACAGGTAAAACCACCTTTGCGCGCGCTCTGGCTGGCTCATGCGTCCTTCCTCTCATCTCCGCATCGCTCGCGCAATGGCAATCGAGTGGTCATTTGGGAGACCTCTTGAAGTCAATGCGGGCAACATTTGATGCCGCTCGGGCGGCAGCTCCTTCGATCCTATTCATTGATGAAGTTGATGGATTCGGAAACCGGTCCCAGTTCAAAAGCGAGTACCGGGATTATAGCGTGCAGGTTGTAAATGGCTTCCTTGAATTGCTGGACGGGGTTACGGGTCGTGAGGGAGTGGTCGTCGTTGCCGCGTGCAACCATCCTGAGCGTCTTGACCCCGCTATTGTTCGTTCTGGCCGGCTGGATCGCAGTATCCTGATCCCACTCCCCGATCAGGAGGCAATTGGAAAAATTCTTCGCTATCACCTCGGCCAAGACCTAAACGGCATCGACTTGAAGGACGTCGCCAAGCTGGCCCATGGCGGCACTGGCGCGGACGTCGAGAGGTGGGTGCGTGGTGCCCGGCGCTGTGCGCGCAATGCGAACAGGCCCATGGTGCTCGAAGACTTGTCTGCTGAGATCCGTGGAAAAGTTAGAAGGGTTCCCGCAGAAAGCTTACGCCGCAGCGCGATCCATGAGGCTGGTCATGCCGTCATGACGGCGGTTTATCGTCCGAATATGCTCGTAATGGCCAGCATCCGCCAAACGGAAGAAAGTGGTGGTGGCGTCACCATCGATGTTGGTCGAGGGGCGATGGAAACCCGTGCCGACATCAATTTCATGCTGATGCACTTGCTTGCTGGCCGGGCTGCTGAACAAGCTTTGATTGGCAGCGTGTCGACTGGCTCCGGCGGCAGCACAAGCTCGGATTTGGCACGGGCAACAGCCTTGGCAACGATCAGTTTGACCGCGATGGGAATGGATGAACAGATGCCACTGGTATGGACAGGGATGCCTCACATCGACAGCATCGGACCAATGCTCAGTAGCCGCCCGGACTTGGCGCGCAAGGTTTCGAGCATTCTCGAGCAGGCGTATGAGGAGGCGCTGAATCTGATTCGATGGAACTCGACAACGGTCTTGCGCATCGCAGACATGCTGCAACGCCAGGAAACGCTCGATGCCCACGAGATCATCGCCCAAGTCGACCAGCAAAGCGCAGGACTGCTGGCCGCGCACTCCGAAGGAGGCTATGGAACCTTAATAAGCATGACTATCCACATGAGCTAACGCCATATAGCCCCGGCAGTCATCCGCGATCGGCTCCGCTAATAGCTGCAACCCCAACTACCAAATCACATTCAAAATCGACATCCTATGGCCAGATAGCAATAGGATGTCGATTTTGCAATGAACTGGAACCAGATGAAAAGACCGAACTCCTCAGCCAAAATCTTTTGTTGGCTGCACTGGACAACCTCCCCATTTGAGATCCTGGCACCGAAACCTTTTTCTACGGCCAACCTCACCGCCTTCCGCCAATGGGAAGACGACATCTCTCTTTTTCGCTGTCGGGATTGACTAACATAAAACATCAAAAATCGACATCCTATGCCCGGTTGGCGACAGGATGTCGATTTTCGGATCTTCATCACCATGCTGACACCAAGTGTGAAACGATCTTCCAGATCAAAATTCCATTGGATTCGCGAGGCGACGACCAACCGGACAACAGGTTGGAATTCGCTTTACTTTGCGCCGCATTAATCCATGAAGCAGCCAATTGGCAAACATCGTTCGATATGTTTGCAGAAAAAAACAGCCCACCACTTCACTTTTTATAGTGACTTTCGCTACCATGATTCAATGCAACATGGAGCACGACATGGATCACCTCATCACTCCGGGAGAACTTGTGACGATTCTGAGACTTCCAAGCCTTAAATCGCTTTATTGCTTCCTTTCGAGCAATCCTGATGCAGTCCCCCCACCGGTCAGGATTGGCCGTCTCCTTCGATGGAAAAGTTCGGCCGTCCAAGCCTGGCTGGAATCACAATGACACCTGATGACCAAAAGACGTGCTCGCTAAGGGTTTCACTAAAAGAAATCGGTTGCGGAAGGAGAGGTCAGGTAGCCCTAGATGCACGAGAATTGGGGCTCCCCTCAACGCCGCTCATTTGTCTGAGTAACGTGAGGAGATCACCATGACACGCACCCGTCAAACTGAAGACCGGTACAAGCGCGTCGCTAACCGACTTATGGCTGCCAGTTCCCGAGAACTTGGCTGCGAGACATCTGAAATCACTGCCACTACCATGGCTGATTGGATGATCCGGCACAAGGCAGGATGGTCCTCTTCCACTTGGCGGCAGTACCGTGCGGCGGTCAGCTTCGCCTTCGGGTCGCAGATATCGGCCCCCCTTCAGCTGGGCGACCTGCCCGCATCGGCCCACCGCGGTCTTCGGACGTCCGGCCAGAAAGAGAAGCGTCTCCCACCCGCCGATCTGAAGAAGCTCCTCGACCACCTGCGTGAACGGATCAATGCCAGAAACAACCACCACGAAGACGACCTGTCGCCGAAGTCATTGGCAGCTCTACTCCTGCTCTGCGGTACGATCGCTGGCCTCCGCCCTGGTGAATGGCCGTCCGTGATTCTCTGTCCCCCACCCACCCAATCCGATCTGCTTCTACAAGTCGCTAATGCCAAGAACACAAATGGTCGCAGCCATGGTGAATTCAGGCAGATTGAAATCTCTGGGCTGAGCATGTCTCTGCGCAAGCTAATCTTGCTGTTGGTGAGCGCCGCCGGGAAAGCCAAAGCCGACGGAAGTTGGGACAGGCGCGTCGCCTCCGCCGGTAAGGCGCTTTATCGGACGACGAGGGAATTGTGGCCTCATCGTAAAAAGCACTACACCCTCTATTCGCCGAGGCATCAGGCCGCCGCCAACTGGAAGATGATCCTGGACAAGGAACAGATTGCTGCGCTGATGGGCCACGCCTCCAGGGAGACGGCTACGACCCATTATGGTCGGCGGAGCGCCGGTCGATCCCAAGTGCTGCCGGGACTGGCCACCGTCATTGGCATCCCTAGCGAGGCCAATGTGTTGGCCGTCCGTGCGAGGTCGGCCGCCATGATGCCGATGGAGGCGGCATTCGACGAACCGGGTTTCAACGGTCCGAGCTAACCCTTATCGAGAAAGTTTTGTCTGTCTTGCCAAGCGCTATTTCCAGAGCGACGAAAATCGTTCGAAGTGCCCCGCGCGATCACCTGCCCGCACGGAATGCTTTGACATTTTCTCATCGTTCCTCGGCGACAGCGATGTCTCGAACCAACTCTACTGGCCTCTGTTCCAACGAAACGAAAATTGCGCCAAGCTGTATTTGGATCGTGGCCTGATCGGTAGAGCGCCCAATTCATAGCATTTAAGGCTCGTCTCCCAGAGTGGTGGGGCTCGCAACCTCACTCAGCCAAAAAGGGGGCCGCTACCCCCCATGGATCTGCGCCTGCTTCCGGCTGGAGCCGTCGCCGGGTGGGACTTTCAGGCGGGACTGTCACCCACTGAAAAGCGCCGCCTTTTCACGGC
The DNA here is from genome assembly GCF_000829825.1 of Paramagnetospirillum magnetotacticum MS-1. Taxonomy (NCBI): domain Bacteria; kingdom Pseudomonadati; phylum Pseudomonadota; class Alphaproteobacteria; order Rhodospirillales; family Magnetospirillaceae; genus Paramagnetospirillum; species Paramagnetospirillum magnetotacticum. The sequence continues at coordinate 42,425 of NZ_JXSL01000035.1, forward strand.
GCACGCCATGACCTGCCGGTCGCGGCCAGGCGCAGACCACTTTGCGTTATGCCCATCTCTTTGATAACCCACTGCGCGGGGCGACGGAATTTGCCGCTACCGCGATCGGCAACATCAGCCGCAACGGGAAATAGAACTCCCCCTCCCGATCTTCTTCACCCGCAGCCGGGCTCGACACCAGCAAGGTGATGCCGATGCCGCCCCCTGCCCTACCTTTCATCACTTTTAACATCCGACATCAGGCAATGGCTCAACTTCCCTCCGCCTCGGCTTTAGCCTTGGACTTCGGCTTTTTAGGGCCACGCGTCCGCCCTAATCCAATCTTCTTGGCCAATTCCGATCGGTGCGCCGCATAGCTTGGAGCCACCATCGGGTAGTCCTTAGCGAGCCCCCACTTGGCGCGATACTCATCAACTGACATAGAGTGCGCAGTAGCGATATGCCGCTTAAGCATCGATTGCGCTTTGCCGCAATCCAGACAGTAGAGGGCGTCTGGCGTTACCGACTTCTTGAGAGGTACAGCCGGGGCAGCACGCTCAGCCTGTGTCGGCGTTGGTGTTCCGGCGCCAACCAAAGCGGTGTAGGTGGTGCGCATCAGATCGGGCAGGTCGGTCACAGCAATCGTGTTGTTTCCCACATAGGCCGCGACGATCTTGGCAGTTTGCAGGATGGGGGTATCAGCCATTGACGGCATCCTTGAGCGCCTTGCCGGCGCTGAACTTCGGCGCCTTGGACGCCGCAATCTTGATGGTCGCACCGGTGCGGGGATTGCGACCATCCTTGGCAGCACGATTGGTAATGCTGAAAGAGCCGAATCCAACCAAGCGCACCTCGTCCCCGACCTTAAGCGCAGAGGTGATGGCCGCAAACACTGCATCAGTCACTTTGTCGGCATCTGCCTTGGTGCAGCCAGCGAGTTCTGCAACTTTGGACACCAGATCAGCCTTGTTCATAGTTACCTCCCATAAAAATACGTCTAACCGATGTCACAGACTGAAAGAACGGTCAATATGTTAGCGCCTTGGCGTCACTAACTGCCTGGATTCTGGATCCTTGCAACCAGCACAATGCAAACAATTCCTATTCTTGATCGAATGCACATCACGCCTTGTCCTTCCACCCCTCCGGCAAAGCTTTGTCGACCTGATCCCGGTTCATCACCACAATCTGCCTGTGCTCCGGCTTTTGATCCGGCCGATCATCTTCAATGCCGTTAAGCCTAAGAAAATAGGGCAGAGTGAGTTTTGGCACGTCTACCGTCAGGATGTCCGCATCCCCCACAAGATACTCAGCCGCCAAGACCTTCTGGGCGCCAGCCTCTAGCCGCGGATCAATGGCAATCTCCACCGTGATCTCATCTTGCCACTTCGGATCCCCTGATGGCCCGTCTCCAGCGTCTCGCCTTGCTCTGACGTCAAGGATCCGCGTCAGCACAAAATCACCGAACCGCTGATTTTTGAGATCCCAGGCCCGGCAGTGCCAGCGGAAACCGCTATAGACCAATCCGACCGGCCTGATCCATCGCCAGTCTTCCTTGTGGGTGGTTGCCTGATAGCGGATCTCGATCTCCAGACCGTAATGGATGGCGAGGACGACAGGCTGCAGAACCGCCGCCTCTACCGGTTTACGCGCAATCTTGCGGGCCACTAGGACTGGAGGTGGACTGCCGATCCAGCAATCCCGCCCACCAGCGGCTTCTGCGCTCTCAGGGCAAAGCATTGCCAGGTAGCGCGGCGCATCCGGCGCATAGAGGACCGGAACAAAACCCTCATTAGAGCGATATCGCTTTTCCTTGGGCGAATAGGTCATGGCATCCGGGCAGAGAGCGTTATAGGCGCGGAAATCCACCGAGGCCTGGATGTCGGAAATTCCAAAGGCCTGGGTCAGATCACGACGATTGACCCGCCCCTCCCAGTAAAGCCGGAACTCCAGGAGCTCCAGGCGCTTTCGTACTTCGGGCGGTAGGGCATCCAGATCACTCAAAACAGGGCCTCCGAATCACATTGACTCGTGAACACATCGTCATTATACATATAGCCACAATGCGTATTGCGGTTATGGGCATTGTGAAGATGAGTGTAGCGGGATCGGCCCTACTTCTGCAAGGGGGCCATCATCAAGGGAGGACAAAATGGGCGCAGCGGCACATTGGGAATCTCGGATCCAGCAGCGGGGCATTCCCGCAGAGGCGATTGATCTCGTCATGGCCTATGGCGAGAGCCAGCACGACCATCATGGCTGCGAAATCATCTACCTCTCAGCTCGTGGCAAGCAGAGGGTCCTGAAGGACGCGGCCAACCGGAATCTTCGACGTCTCGACAAATTGCTCGATGTCTACGTGGTGGTCGGCCGCAGCGGCATCGCCACCGTCGGCCATCGCTATAAACGCATCGCCCGGCCTTAAGCAGGAGGATCTGACCATGACCATCCAACGCTTCGATCAAAAGCTTGTCCATCGTGCCTGGCAGCGCATGCGCTCGGGCCATCGCCTTGACATCCTCGACCCGTCGCCGCTGGAAATCGAGATCGACGATATCGCCCTCGGCCTGTCGCGCGAGGCGCGCTGGAACGGCCAGACCCGGGGTGAGCATGCCTATTCGGTGGCGCAGCACTCCATCTTGGTGACGGAACTGATGGCTTCCGATGTGCCGGATTTGCCGACAGAAGCCCTTCTGGCGGGCTTCCTGCACGACGCACCCGAATACGTCACCTCGGACTTGGTAACGCCGTTTAAGAAGCACATCGGTTCGGTCTATCGGACCATCGAGGACCGGGTTGCCCGAGCCGTCAGGGTAGCGTTCAATCTCCCGGCTGAACTTCCCCAGGAATGGGCTGAAGCCATCGATCGTGCCGATCATGCTGCCGCCTATCTGGAGGCCGTCCATCTGGCCGGCTTTAGCGAACAGGAAGCCAGAACCCTTTTTGACTTCCGTCGCCGTGCCCCGATCATCGACATTGAGCCGTGGGAAGCCAGGGTGGCTAAAGACCGTTTTCTGGCGGTCTTTGATGACCTCGTTGCCGGTGGCCATGGCTGCCGCACCATCTGGGCTGGTCAGCCGCTCTGGGCCGTGCCCGAATTGCAACTGGTCGAGGCTCGGAGCGCATGATGATCTCAGCAAATGACGGCCATGACGCTGAGGCCCGAAGACTGATCCGGCGCTTTGGCGAGGTTGCTCGAACCATCGTCGCCGAGGCGGCAGACGAATACCTGCGCCTTGGAGACATGCGTGGCCGCGATGAGCGGTTGCTTCTCCTGACCGAGATTGAGCGCCTTTTGCAGTCCCAATCCCCGGACGGCATTTGATGGTAGGATGACAGTCAACAATTGCCTGAAGGATCATTGATGACGGAAACCGATCTCGACGCTATGGCGGCAACCTTGGAAGCCTCAGGCCGGTTCCGTGTTCAGCGCCGCATCGAACGACGCGAGCAGGTTCATGCCGATGATGGCACCGCCAAGAAGATTGGTGCCGTCGTTGACGTGGAGACCACCGGCCTTGATTTGGTCAAGGACGAGATCATCGAACTTGGCATGGTGCTGTTCGAGTTCTCCTCCGATGGCCGGATCTACCGGATCCTTGATGTGGTCGAGGCGTTCCAAGAGCCGACTATCCCCATCCTGCCTGAGATTACCCAGCTCACCGGCATCACCGCTGAGATGGTCGCCGGGCATTCTATCGATGTTGCCGAGATCGAGCGGCTGATCGCCCCAGTCGCTCTGGTGATCGCCCATAATGCCGGTTTTGACCGGCGTTTCCTTGAGCGTCTGGCCCCTGGATTTGCCAAGAAGGCCTGGGCCTGCTCCATTAACGAGATCGACTGGGCGGCCGAAGGCATCGGTGGCACCAAGCTGTTCTATCTGCTGGCTCAGTATGGCCTGTTCCACGATGGTCACCGTGCCGGAGCAGATTGTCTGGCGCTGCTGGAAATTCTAGCCAAGCCTTTGCCGGTTTCCGGGAAGCTTGGATTGGAGCAGCTCCTGGTCAATGCGCGCTGCCCCACGGTCAGGATTTGGGCCGAATACGCGCCCTTCGACTACAAGGATGATCTCAAGCGCCGGGGCTATAAGTGGAACGATGGCTCCGATGGCACTCCGAAAGCTTGGTGGATCGACGTCCGGGAAGACGCTCTGGCCACTGAGTTGACCTATCTGCGCGACGAGATCTACCGCCGGGACATCTCGCTTCCAATGCAACGGATGACCGCTTTTGAGCGGTATTCGGCTCGAGGAGGAGAGGTGGTGCGAGCCTAGCCGCGCCCACCCAGCTTACGGCGACGTTGGTGCTCAGCTTCCGCTTCTGCGGCACAATCGCAGCAGGTCGGGGCGGCCGGATTGGCTTGCAGACGAGCGGCCTCAATGGCCTGGCCACAGGCTCGGCAGACGCCTGAAGACGGTCCCTTGGGCTGGCGGCTGAGAGCAACCTGGATGGCCATATTGGTCATCAATTCCGCCCGTTCGTTGGCGGTATCAATTTCGTCCACGCTTTGCACCTTGTCAGTTGATGGCCGGCCCAATAGATAATGCGAAAATCTGGATGGACAAGGGTTTTGAGGAGCGTTTGGAGCCTTTTGGACGATGATGATCACGGTGGATAGCGAACCTGATCGAGAGGCGAAACTGGCGGAGATCGTCGCCAAGATCCGCCAAATTCTCGTCGGAGATGACCCACAGGACATCGCCGAAGCGACGCCCCCTGAGCCGAAGAATCCGGAGGTAACCGGGATCAGTGTCGCCCGGGCCCATCGTTTAACCCTGTTGGCAAACCATGTGTTCGGCGATGAAGACAAGGCCTGCATTTGGTTGACGGAGCCGCAGGAAAGGTTTGGTGGCAAATCCCTGATGCAATTGGCCGAGAATCCCGCCGTTGCCGATCATATTGAGGAGGCATTGCGGCGGATTCACGAGGAACAGATTTTCAAAGATTAACTCCAAATACACGGCTATCGCAGTCCTATCAAATCAATAAATATTGTGAACATATGACTCATGAATTCGAATTCAGAACAACCAAAAAGCGCGCTTGATCAATGCTTTATAGATACAGTTAGGCATTTGCCTCATATAGAAGCGCCAGACAAGCTTGAACAAGTGACGGAATTGCTTTTGATGGCGATTCTCTCGAGAGAGCCATTGAAGCCATTACGAGATGCATTGGTTGCGTCTATCCGGCTCACAATAAATGAAGTGCGCGGTCGACCGCTAGGCCATGGAAGACGGAACGCCATGCGACTGTCTGCGGTGATGTGCCGAAAATCTCTGCAGGTGGCCAGGATCGCGTCAAAAGTTATCTGACCTTACGAGGCATGATCTGGCTGAAGGCTAAATCGGCGATGGCGGCTGTCGAAGGCTCCATCGCCGATCTTCGCTGGGTGGGATTGGGGATAAGGGGCCTCCCACCCAATTGTGGCCGCTTCATCTGGGGGATGGACCACATGGAAACGATATCTGGAGCAGCCGTCGGGATCAAGATAGCCAGGTACGGCTGGCTTGAGCCATCTCCCCAATGAGGCCATACTGGACTCAATCCAATAAACGAAAGGTAGCGCCATGGCCAAGAAGCCCACTGCCACACATCAAGAATCAAAATCCGGCGCTCAGACCACCAAACGATCTGTTCGCGGCCGGTTGGAAGATGGTTCAGCCAATCCCATTGATGTCCATGTTGGCGCTCGCACGCGACTTCGCCGGACCCTGCTCGGTATGAGCCAGGAGAAGTTGGGAGAGGCCATTGGCCTAACCTTCCAGCAGGTTCAGAAGTACGAACGGGGCGCCAACCGCATTGGCGCCAGCCGTCTATTCGATCTGTCCCGAGTTCTGGATGTGCCGGTATCATTTTTCTTCGATGACATGGGCGAAGACGCTCAGTCCAGTAGCCCGGCGGCGGTGATCAAGGGTGAAGCCGTGACAACTGCGGCCAGTCCGGGTGACGAACGCGATCCCATGGCTAAGCGCGAGACCCTGGAGCTGGTACGGGCCTATTACAGCATCACCGACGAGAGTGTGCGCCGGAAGGCCTATGAACTGGCCAAAACCCTGGGTGGATCTGATAAAACCTAACGGTTCAGCACTTGGGCAGGATGCGTAGATAGTGGCCACCAAGAAATGCGTGAAGCAGGGCTGTGAGGTTGCAGAAACATGCGCCGCTGGCGCAGCCATTTCCGTCCCAACTCCCAAACGCACCAGGACCAGATCCAAGGCAGCATCGCGCAAGCGACCGGATGTGGAAAAATCTGCTCAGCCAGAACTGAGCGCCGAACCCCCGGAGGAGGTGCCATCTGCCAGCGAAGCATTGGCGCCTACCGCGCTTGCGTCGTCACTTGGTTCGGCTAAACCGAATTTGGGCGAAGTCCACTGGCATAAGCAGGACAGCAACATCCTGGATGGCCGCGAAAGTCTTTTCCTCAAGGTTTGGGACGTGGTCAGCTCATTCCGCCGACCGAAATTCGAACCTCGGCCACAGCCTGCCAAAAGGCAGACTGTTGAGGACAATGATCTCTATTCCGATATGTTCAAATAAACGCCACCTACGGAGGCATTGATGGCCACGAAGCGCAAAGCCGGTTCTGCCGATCACCCCAAAGAAGGTGTCGCACCAGGACCAAAGCCCGAGTTAGTCATCAAGGCCCCGCTGAAGGCCACAGGGCAAAAGGGCGGAAAGGCTACCGTTGCATCACTCTCGCCAGCCCAGCCCTCCTCGAAGCCAGCTAAGGTTTCGCAGCCAAAGTCCCGTGCCAGGCCTGCCCAGAAGGTTGCGGCAGCTGCGAGCCCCAAGCCCAAGCTGGCGCCGAAGCTGAAGCCTAAATCAGCTTCTACGGTGCCGGAGGACATCGGCACGCAGAGCCCGGTGAATCCCGCGGATCAGCAACCTCACCAACCTGACAAGCCTGAACCGCCATATCAAGCTGCAGTCGCTCCCCTCGCGGCCTTTGCCAGCCAAATGTGGCAGGCAAATCCGCTGTCAAAACTATTGCCCTTGGATATGGCCGCCATTGTGGAGGCGGTTTCCACAGTCTCGGCCCAGGCTCTAGAAGACCCCGCGAGAGCCAACGACGAAGCTCGAGAACTGACGCTCAAGCTTTGGCAGAATGCATCAGACACCTGGACGGCCGCCATCGCCCGTTGGTCAGGCCAAGCATCACCGGTGACTGACCGGGATAAGGCACCTGGCGGTGAAGTCGATCGGCGGTTTGATGCTCCGGAGTGGGAGCAAAACCCATTTTTTCACATGATGAAGCAGACCTATGGGCTGCTATCGGAGCAATTGCTGAAACAGGCGGAGAGGGCCGACCTGGAAGGCAGCGACAAACAGCGGCTCGCATTCCATTTGCGCCAGTTGATTGACGCCTCCAGCCCAACCGTCTTCCTGCCAACAAATCCCGCGGCACTGCGTAAGGCCATGGAAACCGGTGGAACAAGCGTCGCCAACGGAATGCGCCAGTTGCTGGCCGATCTCGATGCCGGTCGGCTCAACATGACCGATACCGAAGCCTTCGCGCCTGGCCGGAACCTTGCGTTGACGCCGGGCAAGGTGGTTTTCCGAAACAAGCTGATCGAATTGATCCAGTACGCGCCCAAGGGTGAAAAAGCCCATGAGGTGCCGCTGCTGATCCTGCCGCCATGGATCAACAAGTACTACATCCTCGATCTCCAGCCCAAGAACAGCCTCGTGGCCTACCTGGTCGACCAGGGATTTACGGTGTTCATGGTCAGCTGGAAAAATCCGGATGCCTCATTGGAGGAAACCTCACTCGATGACTACATGCTGGATGGACCGATCGCCGCCAGCGACGCGGTCCGCCGGATTACCGGCGCCAAGCAGATCAACGCTATGGGCTATTGTATCGGCGGCACATTGTTGATGATGACTTTGGCCGCCCTGGCGGCCAAGGGTGATGATCGGTTCTCCTCGGCCACCTTGATGGTCTCCATGCAAGATTTCACCGAAGTCGGCGATACCGCTGTCTTCATGGACGAGCCGCACATCGAGTTCATCGAGAAGCAGATGTTGGAGCGCGGCTATCTCGACAGTCGGCATATGTCCGACATGTTCAATATGCTGCGCCCGAATGACCTGATCTGGGGGGCGGTGGTCAACAACTACCTCATGGGGGAAAAGCCACCGGCATTTGACCTCTTGTATTGGAATGCCGATGGAACCCGCATGGCTCGGGCTGCGCACAGCTTCTACCTGCGGAACACCTATATCGAAAACAATCTGATCAAACCCGGTGCCATCACGTTACTGGGAGAAAAGCTCGACCTCAGGAAGATCACCCAAGATATCTATGCGGTGGGGGCAGAGAAGGATCACATCGTTCCCTGGCGAGCGGCGTGGCAGGTCACGCGGTTGACTGGAGGTGATGTCCGTTATGTCCTCGCTGCCAGTGGGCATATTGCCGGCATGATAAATCCTCCGGCCAAGGCCAAGGGTGGGCATTTGACCAATGACTCTACAAGCAGGCCAGCCACCCCTGACGATTGGCTGGCGGGGGCTGTCGCGAAGCAAGGGAGTTGGTGGGCCGATTGGGCTCAGTGGTTGGCGGCACACTCTGGCGAGAAGCTCGCGGTACCTCCAATGGGAAGCAAAACCGACAAACCTTTATGCGACGCGCCGGGAACCTATGTAATGGAGCGATAGGGTGGCTTCAGCGGTTTTCTATCTGCTCCGCTTTATGGATCGACTTGAATACAGGGAACTAAGCGGATAGGGGTTGTCGGCCTACCAAATGGTGGGATAATTTTATCTGACGGTATGCTTACTATAGGAGAGCGTCGCCATGAACTCAGATGAGACGAGAGTTGTATATAATACATTACTATCTATTGCGAGCGCCGTCAGGCATATCAATGATAAGGGACCGGGAAATACGGATGACGTCATGAAAATATTTGAGAACCTTGCCGATTATCTTGTAGTTATACAGGAAAACGATAAAGCTCTTCACGACGAATTGACAAAATCGAGGACAAAATAAAGGGAGCAGCCTCATTCTTCACTTATATTTTAGAAGACGGATGAAGTGCGGGACTAAGCCGCCGCCAAGCGTTTGTCGCTGGCCCCAATATTCATGGCGATAAATTTTTGTGTCTCGGGCCATTGGTTTCCGATCCAATCAAAGGGCAGAGTAAGGCATGAAGTAGACAGAATCGGACGTGTAGGTCGGGCAATCATTGGGAGGGGGCTGTATTGGCTGCGGGATGACATGTGTCTCTGCCGGCTGACCGTACATTTGCTGAAGGCAGGAATGGGGAGAGTTTGCCTTCACTGAGGGACGGTGATTCCCGTGAATGCGGACCACATGCGAACCATGGCGTAGGTGTCTAGCGCACAATATGCCAGCAGTTGAGCCCTGATCTCCTGCTTGCGGGATGGCAGCGTTTCGGGCGAAATGGCTTCGATAAAGGCTTCCATCGCCATGCCGCCATTTTGAACACCGATAAGCTTGTCATAACGCAGATCTGGACAAAGGGCAGGGAGAACCGCCTTGATGCTCCAGCTCCCGTGCTGGTCAGGATGATAGAAATATTTGTTGGCCACGGGGAGAAGATCGACGAGCCGATGGGCCATGGCCTTCAGGGGGGTGGCCAGTGATGGAAAGCGCTGGGCTAGGTCCTCGATGCGGCCTTTTTCAAAAGTCGCGTTGTAGGCGTAGATTGGGCCAACTGTCCCACAGACGTCAATCAGGTCATTGGCCAAGGCCTCCGATGGATCGTCTCCGGAAAGATCGACAAATTCGTGGTGGCAGAGAGTTCCATCTTGCAAGAGGTGGTGGGCGCTGAACTGGAAGGGAATCTGTTGGTAGGGATGCGTGCCCTTCCAGAGGGGAACGGAAAACAAAATAGTCTCAAAATCAAGGAAATACCCCGGCGGCATGTAATTGGCCAGTTCTCGTGCCGCGCCATCACGGTCGAAATAGGTCTGCCCGGACAGAGTGGCCACCTTGACCCTGCGCTGAATGTCCGTCAGCAGATCATCAGGCAAATCGCGCATTTCCGTGACCGAGTTAGCATTGATATGCGCCTTCAATTCCTTCTTAAATCTGCCGGGGAGCCATGCGATGGGCTCTGCCGCCTGCGTCTCTTCGGCTTGGCAATGCGATAGAAATCCGCATGGATTCGGTTTGGAGCAGTGGTCTCCCGTGGCGATGCAGGGTTCGTTCTGTCCGGCGGCAATCGTCTTGGCCTCGCATATCCACTCCGAGACCTCGGCACCTCGGCCAAAGGCTTCGGCTGTAAGATCAACCTCCTTCAGCAGGCCGCTATAGTCGTTGTTACCTGGATAGACCCATTCGGTATCAATATGCGCGACGGCAATGGCCGTGAGCGGTACGCAGGCGCTGCGCGCGATGAAGGCTTGCACGGCGGCGTCGTCACGATGGTAATCCTTGACCTTGGACGATGACTTGACCTCGACCATACGCCAGTTCAGCGTCTCTCCGTTGGGGATCGGCAACATCACGTCGGCGAAGGCCAGAGCCCCTTCGGCTCGAAATCCTGCCTCAAAGATGGGCTGAGGAGTTACCAGGAGGGCCTGGGTTCTGGCAAAGGCCGCTTCGTATCCGTCGACCCGGGCATCGATGAAGACCCCATTGTCCATCGGATCATAAATCTTACGGGCAATATCCCCGACCCGGTGTCCCGCTGAAAATCGAGCCTGGGTACTTTCTGAATTCTCGCACAATTCGGGATGGTGCAGTTCAAGCCAGAGGCGTCGGTGGCATTGCCGGTAGGCCAGGAGTTTGGACTTCGAGAGCATAACCATTGGTGTCCTCCTGGCCGTTCAATCCGGTGTTCTGCCGACTGCTGCTGCGTTTGTATACGATCTTGACGTGGCTGGCACTGTCGGGATGCCAATGCTCTCGCTACGGCTCTTAACCCATGGACGTCACCCTTTCCCACTTTTGGGTCAGGCTCAATTTTCCTAAGGCAGAATTAGTCGAGAAGGTGGAACATAAATTGCCTGTACGTCAAATATGGGCGCGGCAGGTGAAGCCTCAAAAGCCCCACATTCTTCGGTTCCACAGCTGCATGCTGTTGCAGTCATCTATGACATAACCATCTGGCAACCTCCCAAGACGGGTTTCCATACTCCTCCATGGGAAACGATGGTACTTAAGTACGACCGTTTTCGACGTAGCCCGCTCTGAGGATTGCTCTCTCAGAGGAGATGCGGTTTGGGGCGGTCGACACATGGTGACAAGCCCATCCGCAGGTGCAGTCAGCGATGCGATACGAAAAGAGCCAAGCTCTGTTGCGTCTTGCCCTCGAAATGCAGGGCAACGCCGAAGGGGTGTCCCTGACCGGCATCATGGAAACTTATGAGGTCAGCCGCCGGACGGCCGAGCGCATGCGCGACGCCGTTCGGGAAGTGTTCCCCCAGGTCGAGGAGTTCCACCTGGGCGATGGCCTCAAACGCTGGCGTATTCGTTCAAGCCGGGCCATTTCACCCATTCCGGTGCTTGCCGATGAATTGGCGGCCCTGCATGCGGCGGCCACCAGCTTTCGCCAAGATGGGCGCGATGACCAGGCCGCCATGCTGGACACCGTGTCGGTCAAGCTCCGCAGCCTGTTGCGGGCCGATGATCGTCGCCGGATGGATCCTGACCTGGATGCCCTCATGGAGGCCGAGGGACTGGTGCTGAGGCCTGGGCCGAAGCCACGTATCGACGGCAAGGTCCTGGCCGAGCTTAGAGAGGCGATTAAAGGATGCGAGGAAGTCATCCTGCGCCATGTTTCCAGGTCCTCCGGCCGGGAAAGCCAACACAATGTTAGGCCCTACGGATTTCTGTATGGCGGCAGGCATTACCTGCTGGCCTACAATCCGCATCCCGATGTTGCGGATTTCCGCCTGTTCAGTCTGTCCAATATTCGTGAGGTCACCCGGCAGGATGCCATATTCGAGCGTCAGGCGGACTTCAGCCTGCAGGCCTATGCGGCGAATTCGTTCGCCGTATTCCAGGAAGAGCCCGTCGATGTGCTTTGGCACGTGGCGGCCGAGGCGGCGGCCGAGGCCAGGGACTTTCTGTTTCACCCCTCCCAGAGTTTCGAGGAGCAGGCCGATGGTTCCTTGCTCCTTCGCTTCAGGGCCGGTGGTCTTGTCGAAATGGCCTGGCACCTCTTCACCTGGGGAGGGGCCATCAGGGTTCTGGAACCGCCCGAATTGCTGACGGCCATAGACCAGATGACCAAGGACTTCATTTCCGCCCATCCCCTGCAAGGGCGCGTGGCCGGCACGACATTTCGGGGCGGCGGCCCCGCCGTCGCGGATTGAGGGGAGGGAGTGGGAAGCGGTGTATCAACTGGCCGACAAACTGGTTATCGGAATTTCTTCACGGGCGTTGTTCTGTCTCGAGGCGGAGAACCGCGTCTTCGATGAAGAGGGGGTCAGGGCCTATCGACAATACCAGGCAGAGCGAGACGACGTCATCTTGGAGCCTGGCACGGCATTCGGCCTGGTGCGCAATCTCCTTCGGATCAACGAGGGGCTCGAAGCCCCCCTGGTCGAGGTCGTCGTCGTGTCCCGCAATTCCCCGGACGTCGCCATCCGGGTGTTCCGGTCGATCGAGCATCACAGGCTTGCCATAAAGCGGGCAGCGTTCACCAGTGGCCACCGACTTCCTTCCCTGCTGAAGGCCTTTAACGTTCAGCTGTTTCTTTCCCGCCACGCGCCGGACGTCAGCCTGGCGGTCAGCGATGGAATCGCGGCCGCCCGTCTTTATGATCCGCCGGACGGTCCGATGCCCGATATCGATGAGATCCATTTCGCCTTCGACGGTGACGCGGTGCTGTTTTCCGAGGCTTCGGAGATCATCTACCAGCGGGAGGGGCTGGCTGCCTTCGCCGAGCACGAGCGGCTAAATGCCCACGTTCCCCTGGCGCCTGGGCCATTCGCACCTTTTCTGCGAACCTTGGCCTTGCTCCAGTCTCGGGAAAACGATCTGCCGGTAAGAATCCGGACCTCGTTGGTGACCGCCCGTTGCAGTCCCGCTCATGAACGGGTGCTGCGGACATTCCGGGACTGGGGGGTGACCGTGGATCAGGCCCTGTTCCTCGGTGGCGTCGACAAGGCTTCCGTGTTGGAGGCGATCCGCCCGGACATCTTCTTCGATGACCAGGAAGCGCATCTGACGGCGGCGGCGACGATCGTGCCATCCGGTCAGGTGCCCTGGCCCGCCGGCTCTCGCTGAGTTGACCGGGCCGTGATCGGACGGAAGGCCGCGATCATAACGATCCCAGAAGCCGCGCCGTCATCGGGTTGTCCTTTTGCGCCAGGATCTCGAGTCGGATGGTGGCGCGGGTGAAGGCCGAAAACAATTGGCGCAGATGCCGCTCAGCCTTGTTCGGGTCCGACGCGGGATTGACGTCGACCACGATCACCGCAGGCGCCTGCTGTCCCTTGAACCGCTGCACACTCTCAAATCGGATGAGGCCCCGGCTGCGGACCTGCCGGCCATCATCTCCATAGGCCCCGGTAAAATGGGACACCTCGTGGGTTCCGATGCGCGTCATCTGACTCAGAACCGAAGTGGTCGCCCCCTTCAGGGTTACGATGACAATCTGATCGGGGGCGAAGCCCTGCCGCACCAGGGCAGGAACGATCCTGGACAGGTGGACGGCCTGCTCGTCCTCAAGGCCATAGGTGCTGACCCCCACCCCCAGACCGGGGAGGTCGTTGGCGGCGACGAAATCGGCGCCCAGGGCCCTTTTGACGAAGCGGGCAATGCTTTGCGGCGTGCGATAGTTAGTACGAACACTTAGTCCGACAAATCCCGGAAGCTCGTTGCGTCCAATACCACGCAGTTCCTGGGCGGGATCCTCCAGCCAGACGATGTCGGCCGCATCGGTAAGGAAGAGGTGCAGGATGTCGATCCAGCCGGGCTCGAAATCCTGTCCCTCGTCTACGATCAGGGTATCAAAGCGCCAGGCGTCGGGGACGGGTTCGGCAATGATCAATTCGGCCAGATCCGGCCAGAACGACCGATTGCGCGCAGCGTCCTCGAAGTTCGGCTTAAGACCGCGCTCCGCCAGAAAGTTGACGCAGAGCCCGTGCCAAGTCGTCACGCGTCCGCCCGGCGACACCGAGGCGGCAAGACGCTCGGCGAGAGGGTGATTGAAACAGACCATGAGGGGCCGGCGGCCCCGCGCCAGAGCTCGTTCGTAAAGGCGGTGGGCCACAACCGTCTTGCCCGATCCCGGCGCTCCGCGCAACCGCAGGCGCAGAGGCGCCATTTCGATGGAATCCACAATGTCGGCAATTCCGCCGATCAGCCGGGTATAGCTTCGCTCATGCGCCTTCACATGGGCGTGGACATCGGCGACCACTTGGAACGCGTCCCGCAGAAAGGCATGCACGTTCTCTGTCGCGCCCCCCTTGCTTCCCGGTGGAAGGATCTGCCTGATCCTGCCCGCCAGATCGGCAGGGGTTGCTCCGGAGACGATCCGGCTGACATCGAGCCCCACGGCATTCAGCCGAACCAGACGGTGATCGGGACAATAGATGAGATAATCGATGGAAGGCGGCGGCGATCCCGAAGCGGCCCTCATCTTCTCGCGGATGTTCTCCACGGATCGGCGAACCTGGCTTTGAACATCCTTGCGGGTGTTGCCGTACACCTTGATCAGGCCCTCCGCGGTATCCTCCAATCGCCCGTTCTTCTGCTCAATCACCACCATCTCGCCGGCCTGGTTGACCACGACGAAATCGGCCTCTCCAAAGCGGATCTGGCCCCGGTAATCGTAGCTCCAGTGGACCCCATGATAGACGGTGTAGTCGGATGAAAGCGCTGTCTTCAGCCCGGCCAGGGTTTCGAGCTCTGGGCCATGGGCCCCCGCCAGGGCTGCGGCGCTGATGTCGGAGGGAATGATGTAGGCCATAATGCGCGAATTGCCTTGTAAGCGGGGTTATTGAATTTACAATTTTGGCGTTTTTATGCCTTTGACACTAGCGAAGAACTAGCGCCAAATTTTTAGGATCAGCCGTCGAGATATGAAGGTGGCTGCAGCAATAAGTATTAATAATATGTATTGGAGCCGTGTCATGGGGAAGAATCAAGATGGGGAATGCCTCAAAAATAAAAATTTCATTGAATTTGACAAGTTAATTAGTGATGCCTCTGCTTCTCTAAAAGATTCACTTCAAATATGGATGCCATGCGTTCCGGCAAAGCGAAATGGATCGAACAACATAACGTATAACTACATCGCAGAGCGAAACATTACGGCGCATATCTGTCGCATGGCGGGGGCCAAGGGATATAATGTTTATGCTGAGATCCCGATTAATGGGAAAGACAAAATTGATATTATGCTGGCCCGCGGCGCTGAGGAAAGTTATCTAATTGAGGCAAAGCGGATTTATCCCCGTAAGGAGTCTGCCAAATCTATAATAGCCGATATTGGTCGGATGAAAAATTTTAAACAATCAGTGGTAGAGTTCCATGGTAGTCTTGACGCTACAGCACCAGTAATTCCGGACCCTATTTACGGTGCAATTGTTGCGTACACTGCCGATGCGGAGGTGGCAAAAGAGTGGATGGGGGCGCCGAACGTTCGACCAGCCAAATGGATGAGCCTTCTGTTGGAAATGAGTAATAGTGGGATACGCAAAGCGCATGAGTTAAAACTAATGCAAAATAATTTTCAGCCATATTCCAATAGCTGGATTTTGGTATGGGTGTTTCCATTATGAAATGGCGTGCAATGTCATTGCAATTGGAAGCCTAGATTCTAAGGACCATGATTTCACACCCTTTATTGCGGCAGAAATCAAGATCATCATCTGTTATGATGGCGATCTCACCTTCCCTGTATACGTCATTTGTTGAATCAAATGGGGACGGCTTGGTGAAACGATACGTTTTATACCCCTCGGCGGTCAGTGCATTCTTGAGCGCTTCGACAGAGTCAAAGGTTTCTGGTGAACTCATTCTAATGCCGCCGCGGCCGCGAGAAATGTAGACCGTGAACATCGTCAGTCCCTCCTGTTCACTTCGGATCACATAAATCCTATGGGCTTGCTGTAAGTCGGTTTGCCTTCGGCCTCGGATCGCAACGCAGCCAAAAGCGCGCCTTGGTCGTCTAGAAGGTCCAGGAGCTCGGCTTTCCTGCGGACGACTGCGAAGTCCCCCGGAGTAAGTGGCGAAATCCGAGAGACAGCAGCCGGAGCATCAATACCAAAAAAGACGGTGAAGGCGGTTCGGATCTGTTCCGGCGTCAATGGATCGAAGCGGATCTTGAAGGTAAACCGGCGCAGGCTGGCACTGTCCAACCGATCAGCAAGATTGGTCGTGCAGGCAAACGGCAATTCGTGACTTTCCATCCAAGTCAGCATCTCGTTGACCTGGCTGATTTCCCATGAGCGTTGGGCTCCGGCCCGTTCTCCCAAGAGAGAATCCGCCTCGTCGAAGATCAGGAAGGCCCCGAGTTCCTGGGCTTCTGCAAAGGCGCGGGCGATATTGGCCTCGCTCTGACCAACCCATTTGCTGAAGAGGTCGGAGGCACGCTTCTGCAAGACCGGCAGGCCCATGGCCATAGCGAGGTGGCGGGCAAATGCGCTCTTGCCGGTGCCGGGAGGGCCGAACAGACACAGGGAGACGCCCCTTTTCGGGCCGATACTGGCCAACCGCTGCACCAGACGGTCGAGCGGGTGATCGGCGTTGGCGAGATCCAAGGCAAACTCATGGTCGCAGTGGGGCTGGGGGGGGATAGGGGCCATGCCGCCCCCCATAACTTTGCCAGATAGGCGCAGCGCAAGCCGGAGATCATCCTCTGAACCACCGGCGAGCTTGGCGGCGCGAACTGCATTGGCGGCGAAGGCAGGGGGGACGGAGAACTGGCTGGCCAACGTCCGTACTTTGTCCGGCCCAATTTCAAGGTCATGGCGCTTCAGGGTTGCCGACCACAGCCGCTCCCGGACCTTCTGCGGTGGGGTCCGGATTTCAATGGCTAGGGTCATCCGCCTTAGAACCGAGGGATCAAATCCATCCACCTCATTGCAGGTCCACAAGGTCGGGATCGGCGTCTCTTCGAGCAGCCGATTGAGGTAGACTTTTGAGTAGTCCCGCCGCTCGCGGTGCCGGTATAGGGAGTGATAGCCGGGACCGGCTCCACCCAGCAGGTCCTCCATCTCGTCGAACAGCATCAGGTTCTCGCAGTTGGCGCCCAGGAGATTTTGGGACAAGCGGAGACGGGCCAGACGCGCAGACCTATCCGGTTCGCCCCCTTCACCGTCGGCCTCGCCCACCGTGTAGGTCCGCACCCCTAGCTTGGCACCAAGGACCTTGCAAAACTCGGTTTTGCCTGTGC
This sequence comes from Paramagnetospirillum magnetotacticum MS-1, assembly GCF_000829825.1. NCBI lineage: Bacteria > Pseudomonadati > Pseudomonadota > Alphaproteobacteria > Rhodospirillales > Magnetospirillaceae > Paramagnetospirillum > Paramagnetospirillum magnetotacticum. Next base: position 59,730 of record NZ_JXSL01000035.1, read on the forward strand.
CGGGAGGGCCGTAGACCAGGACGTTGATCCCTTTGACGCCCCGGCCAATCGCCCCTTTGAGAAGGCGGAAGGCCATGTCGCGTTCCGCGACAAGGTGATCGAAATCTGACCACTCACAGGTGGGCACCGTTGCCGGACCAATCAGTCTACTACAAAAGTCCTCTACGGTTATGGCGGGTGGCATCAGGGCTTCAATTAGACCGTCGGCGACCACGGCCGAGAAGGAGAAGGCGCTGAATTGCATGCGGTTGCTGAGCAGCCCAAGGCGCAGTAGTGACGCGTTACCGGAAAGCCATTTCTCAAGTTCTATCGGGGTTATGCCGAGCAACAGAGAAATGAGATGGTTGTCACCACGACTGTTCATGGCGTTAATATCGTCCCAGAGATTCTTCATCATCGGGAAGATCCGGTAGTAGCACGATAGTTCAAGAATTTTGCGCTCGATATCCTCGAGCCCAAAATAGGCGCAGAGAAGTTTGAGATTATTGTCGAACGCCTGATATGTAGGCGTCATACTCTGGACGCCTTTCAACTCTTGAACGGCTTCATTCCAGATCTGGCTATTCTGCACAGGAGAATTCTCAGGTGGCCGGCACCGTCCGCGACGGTGCCGAACTGAAATGTTATCTACATTGTCTTCCTGAAAAGAGAATTCGCAGCCAATCTCTTGATGGTTTTCCTGAATCCAGCGAAGCATCTGATGGCAGAGCGAATGCTCCTGCTTTCCGTTGATCAGAACGTTTGCGCAATAGTTGGCAATTAGCCAGTACTGATATTGGATTCCCATTGACGCTCTCCGTCTTGGCCGGCAGCCAATCTGATCTAACAATGCGCCAGATATGGACGTACTGTCGGGCGAAGTGCGTCAATGCAGCGTTTGTAAGGCGGCCATGAACCCCTGATCCTAGCGATTCATTTCGTTCAGAGAGATTTTGGCAGGCCGATTGAGTGTTAGGACGTCCGTTCCTGACGTGCAGAGCGTGCAATCTCCGAATCGGCAAGTATGGTGTGGAGGGGGCGATGTCTGCGGTGGTGGTATATATGGGCATTAACTACGTCCTGCTTCAGCCCCGAAGGCAGGGAGGCTCCTGGACAGGTGGTTGGACGGTCGGGGCTAGGAGTTGGGCCTTTCTCGATTGGGTCACGTATCACCACCATCCCCGCTGGCTGACCCATCATGATCGATCCGGTGGCTATGATGGGATTTTTGACGCTTTCCGTACCGCACTCGGGGGGCGGCTCGATGAAGCAACGCGGGGTCGGCTGTTGCGCGTTGGTACGACCTGCTGGGAAGGGGGCAAAGCCCGAGGGATCGACATGCGGCAGAATTTCGTCTGGCTGGTAGCCGCGCCCCTGCTCTGGGATCTGGAGCTTCTCAACCAAGAGCAATGTCTCGATCGGATGATCTTTGCCGATTGTAGTCGAGACCCACTCGCTCTGGATCGGGCACGAGCCGTAATCGAGGCGCATGGCAGCTGCCAGTCTTGCCCACCCACTTAGGTACCAAGGGGGAGGGCGAGGCAGCTGTACGACCATATTTGGCGCACTAATGCTTCAATTTCACAGAAGTGGTCAAGCGCAGCCGCGGCATGGCCAGTTACAAGCACCGACACACTGCCGTTCAGGACAATCGCAATGACCGGCTCGTCTAAAATTCACGGCCCCAAATTCGCCGTTCTTGGCGTCCCCTTCTCGCGCAGGCAACTTCTCGCGGGCATGGAAGCCGGAGCCAAACCATGAAGCATTCAGCGGGGCCAGACGCCAACTTCGAGCGTCTCTCTTGGGTAAGCGCTCAGACGGCGTGGGCCATCTGGCAAAGGGCTGACGGGCGCACAATAAGACTGGCCCTATACGGATCCGGTCCGGCCGTTCTATCTCGCTTTCTGTCAGTCCTCTCAGGCTCGTGTCGTCGAAGCCTCCTGGTATCGCTGGGGACTATGCATCCGGTCCCGGCAGATTCGATGAAGGCCGCTCAGGATGAGATCATGGCGCTAGTTGCCAGCATGGAGGCGCAGGGAGACGTCGAGTGGGACGCGTGCCCTGCCAGGGCCCTTCCTCGCTGGCACGACATCTTTCTTGGCAACGATCCCGACCCGGTCCTTTTCGACATTCTGCTCACCGCCATCCGTAGCTGCGCCCTAGATGGCCATGGCCGCGGCAAGCGGGGCATGCGAAACGCATTGCGACGGATTGTCCGGTGGTCACGCGTGATGCGGCATTAGATGTGCTGTGATTACACAGGATTGCTCGTTTTTACGTTATGGAGCGCTTGCGCTGTGTCTGGCCCGTCGAGCCGGAAGGAGAAATTACAATGACCATTGAATTGATGGAATCTGTTGATGGGGAGCAGGAAGAAGATGGTGCTCCTACACTTTTCGACGTGGTGATGATCAATGACGACATCACCCCATATCTTTTCGTTGTTCTCATCCTCATCGACGACTTTCGGATGAGTGTGGAGCTCGCCGAATGGACGGCTTTGACCATTCATGAGGATGGCCAGGCCGTCGTCATGACCACCACGCACGAAATCGCTAAAGAAAAGGCTGCAGACGCCGTGTCAAATGCACAACAGCAGAATTTCCCGCTTCGGGTGACCATTGCTCGATCCCCCCTATAGGTTCCGATCATCGCAGAAGGTTTCAGCCAACATGAACACTACGTGCGAACTGGAATGCTTAAGTCTACTGTCGAAGGTCAGTGCTCAGAAGGATGAATTTCGGATTAGGTCCGGATTCCACGAACTGGATACACTAACATTTGGCTTCCGGCCTGGTGAAATCACTTTGGTCGCAGGCCATCGCCCGATCGACAAGGTCGATTTCGCCTGTCAGGTCGCAGAATATAACCGCCTAACATCCTTTCCTGGTGTTGATGGAAGGGATTCGGGTGCAATGCCACCGACTATCCTCGTGTTTTCCCAGGAGTTGCCCGCTCGAGTGCTTGGCAACCGAACCACAAATAGGCTTGGCGGCGACAAACAGCGTCTTGATTGCACGTTGGCATCGACTTATGTGATCGACGATCCATCTCTGTCGATTCCGATGATGGTGGAGCAGATATACCGCTACTGCGAGTGTCGGCCGATCCCACTGATAATTATCGACGGGGCCGACTTCTTCTACGGCACCCCTCCAGAGGCCTGCGACCGACGGAAGAAGCCATTCGCTATTGCTCGACTGCTCGCCGCAGCGGCGCGGAAAACCGGAATCCACATCTTCATTACCACCAATTTGCAGCAGGAAATTGAGTTCCTTGGAACAGACGCGAGGCAGATCATTCTTGCTGCCGAACCGTGTTTGGGCGGTCTCACGTACCTTGGAAAGCGATTCACTGAAGCCTTCGACAATATCATTCTGCTCGATCATTTCCGTTATGTGCTCGAACGCATGGAACCCGCCCATGACCCTGACGCGGGTGAGAGGATGACATGCTTCAAGGCTCGTCACTCTGGATGGCTCAATGCTCTTGAGGCGGTCGGAGCTCGGGTCGATCTTCTTCTTGTCAAGCAGCACTACGGACCGCTGGGACGCGTGTTGCTGACCTACGACCCACTTGGCCACTATTATGCTCCTCTCGAGGAGGGGCAGGCCAACGTGCCCAGCTTGTACGATGTTGTTGAGAAGCTAATGTACTCAGAATGATGCTCAGGCGCTCAATGCCAGCCATTCGTCGATGCCTTCCGTACCCGAGGAAGGCCCCACATCCCTGCGTGCGATCGATCTTTTCGAACGCCTCATCGGGATGCTGCGCGTGGCCCTTTCCCAGGGCGAGAACGCGGCGGGACGCTCACGTCTTCTTTGGCCACCGAGGTTGAGCTGGCCGGATACCTCATCGGCGAGGTGATTCTGTCCGACAATGCCAGCCCGGCCTAGTTTAGGCTGTGCGTCCCAACGGAATTGCCGACAATTCAACTTCGCCACCTGCGCTGAACTGGGTCTGCATCACGGCAAAGGCATATCGCTCCTTATCAATGGGACGACGAGCCCGAAGCTTGGCTACTTCATCGGGGGTGGGGCCGCGCCATTCATCTGACCCAGCCACAGGCATGGCCAGAAAGCACGAGGCCACCTTAACGGCTTGGCGGAAATCGCCAGCGCGGACGATGCAGAACGGAGCCTGATTGTAATCGACGGCAAACAGAACGGACTGAGCCATAGCGGGATCTCCTGAAGACAATGCCCCATGTTCTCTATTCGTTCCCATCGTGTCAAGAGGTTTTTCCGCAGTCGTGAACCAAGGGATCAAAGCCTAACCAACCATAGGAAATGGTGAGCCGAGTGCAAAGGGCATTCTTGGTTTGATCGCCATACGCGGTGAGGGATGTGACAAGGACGTCGCAACCGGGATGGGCATGTTGGCCGATGCCTATGAGGCAGGGTGCTCAAGCGCCGCTTACCATATGGCCAAGCTCCTTCTTGAGGGCTACGAGGTCGAAGTAAACGAGCCAGAAGGCATCAAGTGGCTTCGCAGATCCGCCGAGATGGATCACGACAGCGCTCAATTGGAATTGGCTCGGCGCTTGCGCTATGGCCGCGGCATCAAGGCCGATCCGGCTCAGGCCGCGATCTGGTATTTGAGGGCCGCGGAGCGAGAAGACCCGACGGCTCAATCCATTTTGGGCGTCATGTATCTTGAGGGCGAGGGCGTTCCGAAAGACGGGGCAGAATCGGTTAAGTGGCTAAAGCTCGCTGCCGACCAAGGCGATGCGATTGCCCAGTACAATCTCGGCCTAGTTTTCATCCGCGGGAAAGAGGCGCCTAAGAACTATGCCGAAGCCCTCAGATGGTTTCGCCGCTCCGCCGAAGGGGGACTGAATGCGGCCCAGTACCGCCTTGGAGAGGCGCTTTTCTACGGGATAGAAGGTGCCGAAGAGGACGAGGCAGAGGCCTTAGTTTGGTACGGAAAGGCGGCTCAGACCGGATATGCCCCAGCCCAATTGGCTCTTGGCATTCAATATGCCTATCGACGGGAAGGTGAAGCCGAGCGCGAAAGCGGTTTCAAATGGCTGCGGCTCGCGTCCATTCAAGGGTTGACCCGCGCGACTGCTCTCCTCGGTGATCTATACAGAAAGGGAATTGGTACCGCACAGGATGCTCAAAAAGCCCTCAGCTGCTTTAAGACAGCGGCCAAAGCTGGCGATTCTCTCGGCCAGGTCTATCTCGGAGAATCCTATCTGTTTGGGGAGATCGTCGCGCATGACTATGGGGAAGCCGCTCACTGGATCAGCTTGGCGGCTGAGCAGGGCGAACCCCGATCAGCGTTTCTCATCGGCATGATGTTTCTGAGAGGCAATGGGGTCGAGCGTGACTTTAAGGCCGCAATGGCTTGGCTGAAAACCGCTTCCGAAAGGGGGCAGTCGATCGCCAAATACCATATTGGCCTCCTTTACTGGGATGGTGATGGTGTTGATCGGGACCTTGAGGAAGCAAGGCGGTGGATCCAGGAATCTGCTGATGAAGGCTGCGAGGAGGCACGCCAGTGGCTTTCCAAGCATGCTCAATTATCCGACGGCGAAAGCCAGTGCGCCTGATGAGGTTGAAATCACCGCTCTGAAGATCGTGGCGGCGGCAGTGCCGCGTGATTCCCTTGACCTGGTCCATAGCAGTGGACCACTATGGGCGTAAGCAGAAAATGGACCAATGGAGTGGCCCAATGCAGGTCAGTGTCAGCGACGCCAAGGGACAATTGCTGGACCTGGTACGCCGGGCCGAGGCGGGTGAAGAGGTTGTTCTGACCCGGCATGGCCAGGACGTGGTGCGCTTGGTCCCCGCCCATGTCAGACCCGATAGGACGGAACGGCGTGCCTTGCTGGAGGAGATGTTCGGCAGCGCCCGGCCGGAGAATGGGGATATTGCGGCACGAAGCCAGGATTTTCTCTATGACGAGCAGGGATTGCCCCAGTGAGCGATTCGGCGACTGTGGTGGTGGACACGTCGGCGTTGATGGCCATTCTGTTCGGCGAGGAGGCGGGCCTCCATTGCATCACGGTCCTGGCCGAGGCGCGTCAAGTGTTGCTGTCCTCCGCCACTCAGGCGGAAGCCCTGATCGTGGCTGCGCGGCGTGGACGGCGGGCCGAAATGGAAAAGCTGATCGCCCGCCTGGGGGCGGATATCATCCCGCTGGCCGATGGAGCTGCGGTGGCCGACGCCTATGACCGCTGGGGCAAGGGTATTCATCCGGCGGCGCTGAACTTGGGCGATTGCTTCGCCTATGCCCTGGCGAAGAACCGGGGATGTGCACTGCTGTTTGTCGGGGAGGATTTCTCCCGCACCGATATTGCATCCGCAGTAGTCAGATAGCGCACGACGGCCTGATCCATCGGACTGGGGTGCCAAATGGCAGCCGATGTTAGGCCCCTGTTTTCGACCAGCGTGATGCCGGATATCGATGCCAAGTCTGAGGTGACGTTGGCGCGGATTCGACCTCGGTTCTCTCCGGTTCCGGGCTAATCGCCAAGTCCAGTTCAGCTGGCTCTGGCCGAGTTTTCACCGGCAGCCGAAGTGTTCCAATTTCAGATTTGATGGTGGTACTCTCCGGCGTGGTGGCGGCCTGCTTCTTGCTGCCGAGGCCCGTCTTCACTGCAATCTCTGCGCGACGAAGAGAGTAGTTCGGCGCCACCAAGGGATAGTCCGCATTCAACCCCCATTTGGCACGATATTCGTCTGGAGATTGGCCATGGGCGACCATGAGATGATGTTTCAGCGATTTGAATCTCTTGCCACAATCCAAGCAAATCAGCAGGTCCGGGCTGATTGCTTTGTTGGGCGAAATGGCAGGCTTCAATTCGACAGGGTTCGGCTGATTTGGATCCAGCTCAATAGCGCTTAGTAACGCGGCATGGGTTGATCGGATCAGTTCCGCTAAGTCAGGTAGATCCAGAGCATTGCCTCGCAGATAGGCGAAGACGAGACGCGCAGTCGCGAACTTCATATCGGATTCGGGCATATGTCAGGGATCCCTAGGGGCGTCAGAGGCGCTAGGCCAGATGCGGCCTCAATGCCTAAAAAAGGTGATGATGGGGATCATCTGACATGATGCAGCCTGCGGATCAAGCCTGCGTTATGGAGGGGGCCATTGGTTTGGTTTTGGCGATCACGAAGCAGACTTTTGGTTCATGCGTGTTTTAAGAATCGCGGATGGCCGGAAAACCAATACGCGGCGTGGTGTGATCGGGACCTCCTCACCAGTTTTTGGATTGCGGCCGATACGTTGTTTCTTCGCGCGAACGGAAAAGCTGCCAAAAGATGAGATTTTGACAGGAGTTCCTTTCGCCAGAGCTTCTGAGATCAGGCTCAGGACAGACTCAAGCAGATCGGCGGACTCGTTGTGGGATAGCCCCACCTCTTGGTAGATAGCTTCGCTCAGATGGGAACGAGTGAGGGTCTTTTCCGCCATTATGGTCATCCTCGTCTCGCGTGGCGCATTGCCCTGCCGGGCATCGCCGCGAGCAGGCTTGCTTTTGAGCGCCAACCGACAAAGAGTATCAGGGTCAATTGTGCCCAGAGCAACATTCAGAGTTGATCGGCATCTTGATGCAGGTGGCGATGAGCGTGACCTGCCAGATCACTATCGGAGACTTCTTCATGCCGAACGGCAGCGTCAAATGGTTCAATAGCACCAAGGGTTACGGCTTCATCGCTCCGGACAATGGCGGCGCCGACGTGTTCGTACATATCTCTGCCGTCGAGCGGGCCGGTCTTTCTGGTCTGAATGACGGTCAGAAGGTTTCTTTTGACGAAGAGCGCGACCCCAAGAAGGGCAAGACCTCCGCGGTCAACCTCAAGGTGTTCTAATCGTTCATGGTGTGGCCGACTTTAAGAGAGTCGGCCATGCTCATGGAAGACGGGAGCCCAATTTTGCATGGCTTTGCTACGCCCTGATATCCCCCGCTCTTTCAGCGCGGCCTTCACGGCAGACTGGAACTCCGGATGTACGCTAAGCGGGTATAGCCGAACCCACGGGTATGTATCTAATTGCTGAAGTGCTTCCTCCCACGGAACCCAAGGACGTGCGGGTACAGAGTGGTGTTCAATGTCGTCCAGTAGCGCCGCTTCATTTGTTGTAACAGTGAACAAATAGCCACGGCCTGATTTTCGCCCAAAGAGCATGATGCTACCTCCATCTGCTCCGACTTCAAGTATCAGATGGATATCAGTAATATTATTATTTGAACCATCTTGGTCGTTCATCATGGCAACCTTGAATTATGTGTGAGAGCCATGCTCCATATAATCGGCATGGCACCAATATCTTGGCACCAAGCCTGCACTTACATGGCTCGCCCTATATGAGCTCACTGATGTGTCAAATTCGGGCATGCTGGTTCAGTGTTACCTTCAGGCGCATATTGCGGGAGTTGACCATTGTGGCGGCGGCGGACGCGGTCGGCAACGCCCTGACAACGGCGCTCGCGGAAGCCTTGGGAAAGGGGCTTGAAACCGTCACGGTCGCCGCCGCCGAAGGCACGGTCGCCGGCCAGCGGATGGTTCGCCTCGGACTGGTGGCGATTGCTGTATGCCGCCCATTGCCTTTCGACGAGGCCACAACGCCGAACATGCTCGACATATTGTTTGCCGACACCAAGGGGGGATGTTGAGAATGCAAAAAGCCCGGATTCGATCGGGAGGCTGGCGGATCGCCTTCGCCGCTTTTGGGGCGCTGCTTTTCTCGACCTCCGGAGCAATCGCACGCGACCCTCAAGTGTGTTTCACTCCTGGCGAGGATTGCACTGGCATCATCGTCGATCAGGTGACGTCGGCTCGAAGGGAGGTCTTGGTGCAGGCCTACAGCTTCACCAGCCCCGAGATCGTAAAGGCGCTGGCCGCCGCCAAGCGCCGCGGAACTGATGTCAGGGTCATTCTCGACAAATCGAACACTTGCCGCGACGGTGGAGATTGCGAAAAGAAGGGCGCTATAGCGGCGGACACGTTGTCCATCGCCAAAGCGACGGTGTTGGTTGACCGCCGTCACGCCATCGCGCACAACAAGATCATCATCATCGATGGGCAACGCGCGATCACCGGAAGCTTCAATTTCACGCGAGCCGCCCAGGACAAGAACGCTGAGAACCTGATCATCATTCAGGATGAGGATCTGGCCAGGAAGTACCGCACGAACTGGATGCGTCATGCCGACCATTCTGAACGCTATGAATGATCTTCCAACTTTCCGGAAAATGGAGGGACTGCTGCAGATCCTTGATAAGGATACGATTTTTACGGATTGAATTTAGGGCGGCAGAATTTTCGTTGGTCTTACATCCAGTGCGGACTTCAAGGAAGAGCCGGCCAGGCTACCCGACCAGGGTTCACCATCTCGGCCAATTTCTGGGGTTCCAGCACCTCGACCTTGTCGCCCCAGGCATAGAGATGCCATGCCATTTCCAGTTCGGAGGCGGCTACGAATCTGACAATCAGAGAACCATCTGGCAGACGCTCTTGGGCCTGACTGGGGTGGAAGAGAAATTCAGCGGCATCGTCAGCAGCATCGGGCGCGAATTTCCAAGCGGTCTGAAACGGTTCATCCTGGAATAGACCGAAGGATCGGGCCGCGAAATCCTGCAATTGAAAGCCGGGATCCCGAACGAACGGCTCTCCAGTAGCATCGACAGCCTCAATGTGAGGAAGCGCGAATAGCGCAACCTTGTTGGCTTTGGGGTGCTCATGCCATGCAATCAGGTAATTTCGATGGCCGTGGAGGAAGGCGTAAGGATGGACAATTCGCTCGTTGGCTTGTCGGGTCCGTCGGTTACGGTAGCGTAATTTTACCTTGCTGCATGTGATCATCGCCTGGCGAAGCTCTTGGACGAGATCGGTGTCGATCATTGGCCGGGGGCCTGGGCGCATTGCCAGACCTTCGGCCTCCAACAAGGCTTCAAGGTCAGGTTCAACGCGACGGGCCACATCAGGTTTCATTAGCGCTTTGAGTTTAGCCGCGAGGGTCACCAACTCGGCAGCTTCATCCTCTCGGTTGTCACGCTCGAACATCCCCGCCGCGACGCAGCTTTTTACCCCACACTGGATCGTGCGCTATCTGGTGGAAAATTCGCTGGGCCGCCTCTGGCTGCTCAACCGTCCGGGGTCGAAGCTGGCTGAGCGGATGGACTATTACATCGCGCCCGAAGAGCCAGAGAAGGATTTCCTGCGCATCGGCAAGCCAGAGGAGATCAAACTCTGCGATCCCGCTTGCGGATCCGGGCACATGCTGACCTATGCGTTCGATCTGCTCTTCGCGATCTATGAGGAAGAAGGATACGACCCCGCCCAGATCCCGGCGCTGATTTTGCAGCACAACCTGACGGGGGTGGAGATCGACGACCGCGCGGGGGCACTGGCGGCCTTTGCGCTGGCGATGAAGGCGGCCGCGAAGCTGGGGCGGCGGCGATTCTTGCGGTTGGAGGCGAAGCCCTACATCTGCGTGTTGCAGGATGTGAGCTTCACGCCCGCCGAGATGCGGGACGTGGCTGGCATAGTGGGCAAGGACCTGTTCACCGACGAGCTGCGCGAGACGCTGGGGCAGTTCGAACAGGCGAAGAACTTTGGCTCGCTGGTAGTGCCGAAACTGCGCAATACGGCAGAGACGCTACGGGAGGTTATAACGCAGGATTTCAGCGGGGATCTGCTGCTGAAGGAATTGCAGGAACGTGTCATGGCCGTGCTGCGCATGGCCGAGGCACTGTCTCCGAGATATCACGTTGTGGTGGCTAACCCGCCGTATATGGGTGGGAAAGGCATGAACGGGCCACTCCAAGAATTTGCCAAATATTACTACAAATATAGTAAGTATGATCTTTTTGCTATGTTTATGGATCGCGCAGTGAGACTCAATTTAAATTTTGGACTCACTGGGATGATCAACATGCAGTCGTGGATGTTTCTTTCATCTTATGAAGGTATGAGATCAAATATACTTTCAAAATGCCCAATCATTTCCATGGCACATCTCGGCGATCGCGCCTTTGACTCCATTGGTGGTGCGGTAGTTTCAACGACCGCATTTGTTCTTGGGAAAGGGCAACCGATGGAATACAAAGGCACTTTCTTGAAATTGGTGGATGGAAGGTCAGAAGCGGCGAAGCAAACCGATTTCCTTGAAGCTATCCGCGACCTTGGATCACCAATCAGATATCGGATTTCGACTAAGATTTTTACGAAGATCCCGGGGGCGCCCGTAGTTTATTGGATATCTTCAAATCTCAGAGAGGCGTTCGCAAGTTTACCTCCCCTGTCGCAATATTATTTGGCCCGTCAAGGCTTGGCTACAGCCGAAGATGATACCTTTCTTCGACAATGGTTCGAAATTGCAAAAAGAAAATCTTCGGTTTTTGCCGCTTCTGAGGACTCTCGCTGGTTTCCCTTCACAAAAGGGGGCGAGTGGAGGAAGTGGTATGGAAACAACTTCCTGTTTGTGGATTGGGAGGACAACGGTCGTCGTTTGAAGGCATTTGAAAGATCCGTAATCAGAAACGAGGAGACCTACTTTTCGCATCACATCACGTGGTCCTTGATCGGCGGAGGTCTGCCTGCCTTTAGAGCGGGTGATACCTCTTTTGTTTTTGGCCACAAAGGTCCAGCGCTGATTCGAATCGGACCAAAATCACTCGAAGATCTTTTATGCCTGTTGAATTCACGGGCCGCAGAGGCAGCCTTTAAAATCACGAGCCCGGGCCTATCGATTGAGATTGGCCATATTATGAATTTGCCGATTGCAAATGCAAAGTTGCCATCGGGCGGTTCGGCTGCGCTAACTCAATTGGCTCGCTCCGACTGGGACGCCTACGAAACCTCCTGGGATTTTGCCACGCTCCCGCTGCTCTCGCCTGATCACCAGGCCGGAACGCTGGAGACCACCTATGCCCGCCTGCGTACCCATTGGCAGGGCATGACAGACGAGATGCAGCGGCTGGAGGAAGAGAACAACCGCATCTTCATCGACGCCTATGGTCTGCAGGACGAGCTGACCCCCGAGGTGCCGATCGAGGAGATCACCCTCACCTGCAACCCCGCCTATCGTTATGGCGTAAAAGGCACCGAAAAAGAGCGTGAAGCCCGCCTTTGCGCTGATACCATGATCCCATTTGTCGAGCGCAATTACAATCTGATCGAGCTAGGCCCGAAAGGGACAGGCAAGTCGCATATCTATTCCGAATTTTCTCCCCACGGTCAGCTGATCTCGGGAGGCGAGGTCACGATTCCCAAGCTCTTCGTGAACAACTCGAACGGCCGCATCGGTCTGGTCGGCTATTGGGACGTGGTGGCCTTCGATGAATTCGCCGGACGCGAAAAGACCGCGAACAAGGCGCTGGTCGACATCATGAAGAATTACATGGCCAACAAGTCCTTCTCGCGCGGGGTCAACCCGATGGGGGCGGAGGCCAGCTTTTCCTTCGTTGGCAACACCGATCACAATGTGCCCTTCATGTTGAAGAATAGTGATCTCTTCGAGGCGCTGCCGAGCCAGTTCCACGATTCAGCCTTTATCGACCGTCTGCATGCCTATCTGCCTGGCTGGGAGATCGACGTCATTCGGGGCGAGATGTTCACCAATGGCTACGGCTTCATCGTCGATTACCTAGCCGAGATACTGCGCCACCTGCGGTCCGAGGATTTCTCTAACCGGCCTGACCAGTTCTTCAAGGTCAGCCAGAAGATTTCGACCCGAGACCGAGATGCGATCTACAAGACCATGTCCGGCCTTCTAAAGCTGATATTCCCTGATGGCAGTCAGACCGAAGCGGAAGTCGAGGAATTGCTGCGCTTGGCCATGGAAAGCCGCAAACGAGTGAAGGATCAGCTCGCGAGGATCGACAGTACCTATCCCGAAGTGGATTTTCACTACATCGGTTCCGACGGCGAAAAACGCGGTGTGACGACGGTCGAGGAAGAGGAATATCCGCAATTCTACCATCTGAAACCAGCGCAGGATCCGAAAAATCAAGAACAAGAAAAGAGCGAAGAGAAAAGTGACGAACGGGCTGACGATGTAACGCAAGAAAAGAGTCCCGTTGCTACGGCGCCAAGCAGCCCAGCACCGAAAGTCAAATCCCTTTCTGAAGGCCATCATGTCTTCGCAGAGAATCGCAAAGGCATCAGCTATGACAAGATATTTGGTCCCTATATTGCTGGCGCATCAAGGATCGTGGTGACCGATCCCTATGTCCGTTATTTTTACCAGATTAAGAATTTGATGGAATTCGTCGAAATGGTCATCCAGCGCAAGCCGCCAGAAGATCAGGTCCACATTCATCTGGTGACAGGACCCGATGACGGGAATGTGTCCAAGCAGCGTGAGCTTCTGGATTCCATTGCCGACGCCTGCGTTGGCACAGGCATCGAATTTACGTGGGTCTTCGACGGCACCGGTTCGGGACATGCACGGGATATCACCACCGATACCGGCTGGAAGATCGTTCTAGATCGTGGGCTCGACATTTTCCAGGCGCCCATAAGAAAAGACGGATTTTCTCTTGGGGACCGATTGCAGGATCACCGGACGATCAAGGGATTTTACGTGACCTATGTCAGGACCACAGATCAAGGGAATCAAGTCGCATGAAGAACTTCTGAGCCACATTGGACCGAATGGGCGGGCGTTTTATGGCTTCTCCCATGCTGTCGTCGCTGGGCAGGCTGCGCAGGAAACCGAGCCAGACAGCAAGGCGGCGCAAGAGATTGCCGAGCTGTGGAAGTGGATCAAGAAGCGCGTTGATGCTGTCGCAAATAGATCATAGGTGCGCAAATGGAGCAGGGCAAAGAGCGAAAATTCTATAAAAGTGAAGAGTTTTCATACCTTATGAAGGTGTTTGCCGTATGTACAATTTACGCAATGCTTCTGAATTTATTAGTAATAAAGCCATATGGTGCAATTGATTTAACCGTGGCCGAATCAATTGGCACTGGCTTGGGCTACACGACTCTTGCTGCCATTATTGTATTGCTTTGGCGACGCCTGCAGTCAGTCAAAACTAGAAGACCTTTTAATTTCACCACTATTTTGGTCGCGTTTTTCATGTTTGCGAGCTGGTTTGGCACACAGTCACATTGAATATCTGTAGAGGTGAAAAATGGCTATGAAACCAAGCCTTGGTGCGGCTTTGAGCGCATCGGCCACCCCCAATAAGGGTATCCCGGCTGGCGGCAGTCACAGGGTGCATTGAAATGTACGAGTACAATACCGTCCCGGACGCAAATATCCCGGAAATCCGTCTGGTGTTGGAGATGCTGCGCGTGCTGATCCGCTGTGTAGCCGAAGCACCGGAAGCTGTGGACACGACCGCAAAGGTTAGGGCGGTGCTCCGCAATGAACGAATCCTGTATGGCGGCGGAGATCTATGTAGCTCGTTCGTTGATGGCGACGAGCCGGGCGATGACCGAGATTCCGAACGGTTCCTCGCCGCTGAGGCGGTGGCACTCAAGATGTTCGAGAACATCGTTTATGGCGGCGGCTGCGGAGAGGAAGGCTGTTGTGGCCCGCATGGCCTCTGGTATGGCCGCAGGAAGCCCTCGGCCGATCATGGAGCCTCCATGATTGCGGCGATCAAGAACGAAGTAGGCGCGTCGCCGTTATGGGCGACGACCTCGGTTCAGCTCCGCACTGAGGGCAAGGAGGATGAGATTGCCGAGGGTCTGGCGCGATCCAAGCTGACGACCTTCACCCGCATTCTGCCGGTTAAACAAGCTGAACTGCTGACCATCTACTTCGAGGATGCCGACGCAGCCGAGCGGTTCAGAGCCGAGCTGGTGCCTTCTCACAAGGCGGATGGGGCACCAGCTCAGATCTACCGGCTGCCTTGATACCACGTGGATATAATCGTGATCTGGTGGGGCTTTTGCTATGCCGTGACGCCCTGCCATAGCCGACGACATAGCCGCCGTGTCTTCTTGCCGAGGGCGAAGAAGTAGTTGTAAACGTGGCCTTGGCCATCAGGGCTTGAGTTTCGCTGGATATGATCGCCAATCAGGGAGATCACGGTGGCCAATCCGCCAGACACCAGACCGTTATGCATTGCCCGCATTGTGTCGTCTGTCATGGTTCTACCTGTGAATTGGTGCTGGCGACAGGAGTTGAACCCGCAACCGTCCGCCTACAATGCGGCTGCTCTACCAGATTGAGCTACGCCAGCCCCGTTGCCTGAGCGATTACTGCTCACGGCCAAATGGGAATCAGGCTGTTCGTCCGGTGTAGTGGTTCATCTCGACTCCGTAGCGCCCTGTCGGTGCAACGTCACGCCCGACCGACATGCAGGGAGAGGTCTTATTCCCTTTGGCGCCAGCGACGACGATAGCCCCCTCTGCGGTTACCGTCAATCAGGCCCAAAAGCAAAACCCCCAGCCGAAGCCGGGGGCTTGTTGTTGACCGTGTGGGATAAATGCCCGAAGGCCAGCATCACAACGCCCGAAGCGACATCCACACGCGTCAACGTCCGAAAGATAGCCCGCGGCCGAGGCAAGAGTCAATCAGACCGGAAAAGCAAAACCCCGTCATTGCTGGCGGGGGCTTGCTGGTGCTGACGCGACAGCCTCAGTGACGAGTACATTTTCGAATTCAATAAGTATGCTTACGCTGCATTATATCGCTGAAAATGGCTGGCGGTGCGTTTTGCGCCAAGAGTATCACGCAGCCCCCTCCCCTCGCCCGCCGTCCTTACAGCTGGGAAGGTTGCAAATGGCCAAGATCCAGGAGTCGTCAACCATGTACAAGAGTAGCAGGCAGCTGATAAAGGATAGGCAACCATTCAGCAGATATGAGTTAAGGAAAATTACAGTCCGGAGGATCGGCGGCGGTGAATACGGCATGTGCTGCTATAATGCTGATAAATTCAAAAACATCGATATTAATGGGACGGGATCAAAGCAGAACTTTATGGTGAGCGGGTGGATTGTTGGAGCGTTCGACAAAGAAAAATGTCTTACTGAGATTTCGCAACACTGGTGGAACGTAGACGGCATTACGAAAGAGCACTTCGACACAACACCGATTGATGGAGATACGACACCATCACAGTATGAGTATATAATTGATGAGGAAATTGCAGTCTACGGCATGGAGATGCTGAATGTAATTTCTAGCAACGTCACCAAAGACCTTGTGCTAATGAACGGCCAGTGGTTTACACATAATGGCGAATCTGATGACGACGGAATGGTGAAGCTAGATATAATATCGGAACTATCAAACGAGAAGCTATTTATTATAAAATAGATTAAATTGCCCCCTATCTACATACGACACTGCCGTTAAGCTTCCGGCCCCCTCCCCTGCCAGTTCCATCCGCAGACGACGTTTAACTCATGCGGCCGTCCTCCCCTCGCCCGCCATCCTTCTCAGATCACCTGTCAGCTCCGCCACCGGCATCCACCAGCATCCAGCCCATGGCTGCCGCTTCGTCGCTGTGGCCAATCCCGAGGCCATCGGCGATGATGACGACGAGAGGGCTAACCCTGCACCCGGAAAGAAACCGTGCATCAGGGAGCGGATGTCAGCATATTTTCGGTGTCCTCTTCCGGATGTTCCTCTCGCGGAGAAATGTCGAACTCCTCGGCGACAACCTCTTCGAGGAAGGTCACCTCCTCATCCGTCATTTCGGGGACCAACTTCTTGCGTTTGCCGCGACCAAGGGCGCCTTCGTTGTTGAGAATGACGCCAATCAGAGTGTCGATCAGACGCGACGGAATGCCGTCGATTCCCGCGGCAATCCTTTTCGCTGCGGCGTCGTAGCGGGTCAGCCAGTCGATCTCATTGGGTAAGTCGCACTCGATTGCCTCCTTGAGACAGTCATCAAGGAAGCTGGCATGAGGCGTAGCGTCGAAATAGCGGTAGAGATCCGCCGTGTCGTTGAGGACATCGACATTGCCGTCGATTGTTGGCCGCCATGAAATGTGAGGCAGAATGACACTCGAATGACACTCAAGAACTTGCCGGTAGCGATCGAGGTTCGCCAAAATGCGCGAAGTGATGGGGACCGGCATATCCAACGGCACCGCCTGAGAATGGGCTAGCGCCTGATGGATCAGGGCGCGATGAACGCGACCATTGCCATCCTGAAATGGATGCACGTAAACCATACCGAAGGCGATGGCCGACGCGACGGCAGCGGGTGGCACACCATTTTTCAGCATGACCTCCGACGCCGCGACGATGTCGGTCATCAGTGCCGACACGTCGGCAGCTTTGGCGCCAATATGATCAGGTATCGGCTCTCCATTCTTCCCTCGCCCGCCGACGAACACACCGTCATCACGTAATCCTTGGCGCACGAAGCGAGCATCAGCCAGAACCTCTTCCTGAAGACGGACCATGACATCGAGGCTGATGGGCTTGTGGCAAGCCGCAACCATGGCCCGCCCCCATCGCTCAAGGCGATCACGTGGCGCCGTCTCGCTTTCGATGGCCCAGGAGGACTGGCTGTCCTTTAGCAAAAGGAACGCCGCGGCGCGCCGAACCATGGTTGGATCGTGGCTCGCCACGATCGCGCCAATGCGCTGCCGGTAGGCCTGTGCATCATCGGCCAGCAGGAGCGTATCAGTTGACGCCTCTGCTGCTCGCTTGGCCTCGGACCTCCGCCGCGTCAGCGGACAGAAGCCTGGCACCCCAGGCATGTTGTTACGCACTCGATGGCGAGTCGATGGTGCACCCTGTGTCTTGCCAACCAGGTAATCGTCCGGATCGAGGGCGTCGATGTAACCGCCGGCCGTAGAAGGCAGGTCTGGAAGGTCGAGTCGGTGATTCATCAGCCACTCGCACAGGAACCATGCCCGTCTGGTGTGAATCCCAGCTGCGCTTCTGGTGGCGATGGCATCGCGACAGCGTTGCGGACCGAGGACCTGAAATGTCCTCTTCAGAGTCAAAAGGTCAACCCCTTCATGCTTGAGGGCAAACTCAATATGATCCCAGGGCTCCCCGGCGCCGATGGCGGTGCGCGCGCCGAAAACGCGCCACTCAACGCCATCGGACAGCGATGCCCTGTCGGCTGGGTTGACCATTCGGTGATGAAGACAGCTATGCCCATAGACAGGAGGTGGGCATGGGAGATCAGGGCGGACGCGCAAGACGAAATCCACCAAGGCCGCATACCCAACCAGCGACGTTTCACTCGGCGGCTGGGCGCGAAGAGAGTGGTTCGCTGGCGATGCCATATGAATTATCCTCCACAGCGGTGAATTATTATAAATATGGCGGCGTTGCGTGAAAAACGCAACCGTGGCGAAGTGAATTATCTTCTTAGGTCGTGAAAATTCATATTATGTCGCTAGATATGTGAATTACGCCATACGGTTCACGCTGCCAGCCTGTGTTGCTGTGCCGCAGCCATCTTCCGCAAATCCCCCGCCAGCTCGGCCACCGGCATCCACCAGCATCCAGCCCAGGGCTGCCGGTAAACCCTGGCCGAGGGATAACCGTGTGCCATTTTGCCGCTATCACCGCGCATCTTGCACCACCCTCACGCCAG
This sequence comes from Paramagnetospirillum magnetotacticum MS-1, assembly GCF_000829825.1. NCBI lineage: Bacteria > Pseudomonadati > Pseudomonadota > Alphaproteobacteria > Rhodospirillales > Magnetospirillaceae > Paramagnetospirillum > Paramagnetospirillum magnetotacticum. The sequence goes on from NZ_JXSL01000035.1 coordinate 78,181, forward strand.
TGTCAGAAATCGCTTACAAGGTGTCGAACACCTCGGCCAGGTCCGGACATAGGATCCCCTCCACCAACGACCCACCCCCTTCGGAGGTTTATCCAATGGCTATTCTCACCACCCTGCTCGAACCCAAGACCGACATTTGGCACGGCCGCATCCGCCCCGACATCGCCTTCATGGACTCGCTGATCCCGGAGGCTGGACGCGAGAAGGACCGAGGCCCGAATTTCCAGATCGTCCGTTCCAAGGACGGTAAGGGCAACTTTTCCCAAAATGCCGTCTATGGCAGCAAGGGATGCATCGCCGCAGTGCTGGCAGCCTTCCAACGCCAAACGGGTGAAGCCCTGACCATCAATGGCCTTGCTGACCGCATCGCTGCGCTCTCAGGACCCAATGCCAAAACAAGCGCCGTAGATAAGACGCTGCGCCGGCTCGAAGATGGGCACATCGTCACATGGGAGACGACTCTCACCATCTCCAACCCCCTTGGAATCGATCCACTCGATCTGGTCCGAACCCTGCTCAATAACAAGGGCGTCGAGATCGACCGCGACCGCATGGAGCAAGACCGGCACCGACTGTCCAATTTTGTCCTGCCAATGTGCACAATTGACTCGTCCATCGATGCCATTACCTGGCTGGAGTTTTCCCTGCGGAAGGCGCGTCGCCTGGACCTCGATGATGCCAACTTTGTGCCGGCCGACATGGATAATTGCCAGGCCGCCAACCGCGCTTACGATCTGGTCAGATCTGCCCTTCGAGCTTGGCACCGGTCGGGCGCCGACGGATCGATTGAGCGCGGCCGCCTCAGCCAGGCACTCCAGGAGCTGGCGGCCGCCGGAATGTATCTCCACTGCGGTCGACTGGCACGGCTTGTCCCGCTGGGCGAACCGGATGATAGCGACGCCCGCTCCGAGACTGCGCTGGTGGCTAGATTCTCCCCCAAGCCCACCGCCGTCTCCATCCCGTGGTCTCGTGAGAACGAGCTCGGTTTGTCTATCGACGACGACGGCCTGCGTGAAGATGCCGTTGAGGCGCTCGCCTGGGCCGCCCAGGAACGATTTTGAGGGAGGATGACGCCATGACCAGCACTATCAGCACCACCACGCCCACCGGTTGGATCCGTCGGGCCTTGCGTGAGCACCGCCAAGACCTCCATCTCAGTCAAGCAGACCTCGCTGTCTATTTGGATAACCGACACAGCACCACCACGAAGGCGGAGACCGAGGCTGCGATTTCAGATTTATGGGTGAAGGAAGCTTCGCGGTGCGCTTCAATCACCAAGCCATCGGTCGAAATGCGTGCCATCGCAAGTGGGGCAGCTCGGTGGGCAGGATTACACCCCCCGGTCATGCCACCCAATTCTCGATCCACGCATGTAACAGCGTCGTCCCAAGGCACCCCCGCGTCCACCTTCATCATCACTGCGTCAAATACTTGTCCCGTGTCGTACCCTTCGGCCCGCCACCATGCGAGATATCGCCTCTTCACATCGGTGTTGTAGAGCCCGTCGAATTCGTTCAGCGAAAAGGCCAATTCCAAAGCCATTGCCCGAGGCCCGCCGATCTTGTCGCCCGCTGCCAATCCCAGCAGCACACCGCTTCGGCGGTCAGTTATGGAAGGGTCTGCTGGTGAAGGGGCATCTGCATAATGCCGGATTGGTTCCCTTGGAACTCCAGCCAGATGCGCTGCGCCATCTTCGAATTCAAGCCAGGGGCAAGGCCGAGTAAGACCAAAAAACTGGTCAACGACGGCGACGTCTTTCCACTCCCCATCGGACACAAGTTCCATCCCAAGGGATTCAAGATCAGATAGGCTCGCCTCAACATCCTGCGGCCCCATATGCCCGAAGGCGGCAAGATGGCTGTCGGCTCGATACGGTCCGCCACAAAAGTCATATTCAAAGGCTGGAAGGCCGCCCGGATATTTGAACGCGATAGCGTCCTTGCGAACAATGATGGTTATGAACTCTATAGTGACGCCCATGTTCGCTCCTTGAGAATAACTCCGCCCCACGTGTTTGGTCGGCCGAACCGCGTCGGTCACTGGACAGAATCATCAAAATTGTGAAATGCACTCGCGGTCGCTACCTCAAACGTTGGATGGACGCCAAGATGGTGCTGCGATGGACTGTGTTGAACCGGGTCCACCGCTGTGACGGAGTCCGGTGTCTAGAAGTTCACCAGCAGCCAACACCGTGACCCGCATCTTGCCTTTGAGCTTATTGTCGAAGGTGGAGCCGACGGTGATTCTGGCCTCGGGGGGCATAAGGTCACGGATGCAGGTGACGGCGTCGTCCACCTCGAACAACGTCATGTCCGCGCCGCCAGCAACGTTGATAAGCAAGCGCTCTTCCTTAAGGGTAGTAGAGTCGAGCAGCGGGTTGCAGATGGCCGCCAAAGCGGCATCATGCGGGCGCTTGTCGCCCTCGGCCTCACCGGCACCTATCACGGCGTTGCTCATTTCACCCATCACCGTACGAATGTTGGAGAAGTCCAGATTGGTCGCCAGGTTGGTGACACCTCGCACACTGGAATAAAGTTCGTCGTCCACCAACTTGAAGGCGTCGGCGAAGGTGGTGCGCTCGGTGGCGACGCGGAACAGGTTCTGGTTGGGGATGATGATCAGGGTGTTGACGTGCTTCTGAAGTTCGTCGATCGCACCTTTGGCGGTACGCATGCGGTGAGTGCCCTCGAAGAAAAAGGGCGTAGTCACCAAGCCCACCGTGAGGACGCCTTGCTCACGGGCCGCCCGGGCAATGACCGGAGCGACACCCGCTCCGGTGCATCCTCCCATACCGGCGATGATAAACAGCATGTCCGTGCCCTGGATTTGGGAAAGGATTTCCCCCAGACTTTCCTTAGCGGCGATACGGCCCCAGTTGGGCCTGGAGCCGCAGAAAAACCCTGGGGGAACTTGTTTCCCCAGTTGGACACGCTGCTCGGTGCGGCTTTGGTGCAGTGAATGATAATCGATGTCGGCGGCGATAAAATCGACGCCTTCCATGCGAGATGCGATCATGGTGTTGACGGCGCTGATTCCGGCACCACCGACCCCGATGACCTTGACTTTGGGGGTATGCAGTGGAAATACGGGGCGAGGCGGGGAAGCCATGGCGCCCCCTGGACGGCCGACTAGAGATGTGACTGCGAGAGAGGCTGCGGCGCCCTGAAGCAAGGACCGGCGACTGATTCTCAATGCGGTGACCATCTCTTGCCTCTTAATTCTGCCATCGGTTTTCGGAACGGGGCCCACCCGCATCATCCAGGCAGTATCTCCGCGTGAGATGTCAGATATGGTCACCTTGCCCCGTAGGGCCTGTCCGTCGTTGCCACAGGCTGTTCACTTACTCTGGCCGTCTGAGTGTAATGGCCGAGTGTGACAGATGCGTTCTCATGTCCCATCAGTTTGAAGACCAACCCAACCTGAATGCCTTATGGTTGAAGGGCTGAGATGAATGCGTGTCGAGCGCTATGTGGCCTAGCCACCATTGTCGGTACGTTCTAACGCCAGTACGCCATTGAGCGCGCGATCTACTTGTAGATCGCTATCATGGCCGGGCGGACTTGTTCGCTTGACTATTAACCACCCAAGAATACGGGCAATTTTGCGAAGAGGATGCGCAGTCGTCGGCCCACGGGATTGAGGCTGCGGGGTACGCGCGGCGTCACTATCGCCCAACTCAGGGTCGGGCGACCCAGGACACTTTACTCCGTTCGTGGATGGCTCTCAATTTCTCCGGCTCTAACACCTCCACGGCATCTCCCCACTGATATAAGTGCCACGCCATTTCCAGCAGGCCGCCAGCTTTGAACCGCACGATCAGACTTCCGTCAGGCTGCGATTCATGGGTCTGGCTTGGGTGAAACAGGAATTCTTTGGCGTCAGTTGCCGCATCTGGGGAGAACCTCCACATCACCTCATACGGCTCCTCTTGGTATAGGCCGAATGATCGGGCGGCGTACTCCGTCAGCGAGAAAGCGGGATCACGAACAAACGAATTCCCCGTCTCCTCCACTCCGATGATGTTCGGGAAGCTATAGCTACGGACCTCGTTCTCCTCGGGCACGAACGCCAGAAGGTAATGCCGCTGCCCATAGAGAAGGCCATAGGGTTGGACGACCCGAGAATGCTCGTTGGTCGAATACCGTCGCCGATACTGAACCCGTATCTCGCGGCATCCCATGATGGCGTGCCTTAGCGTCTCAACGAGTTCGGGGCGGACCTTGGGACGTGGCCCAGGACGCATCGCAATCCCTTCTGCCTGCATCAATGCTTCAAGATCGGGCTCTATTCTGCGCGCATCGTCTGGGCGCAGCGATGCCCGAACCTTCGCCCCTGCTCTCCTTACTGAGGCAGCCGCGTCCGGGCGATTGTCACGCTCAAGAATTTCAGCTGCCGTTTCCATCGCCATGATGTCGTCAATGTTCAGATCGCTGACCCGGCCCAACACCCTGTTTGGCAGTCTCCAACGTTTGGTCCGATCAGGTTGAGGCACTTCTTCAAGCTGCGGAAATACGCGCTCGATTGCATCTCGCATCCGCTGGGCCGTCCGGCGACCGACCCCGAACATTTGCTCGATGTCGGTCAGGGACAGACCGCTATGGGATGCGGACAGTTCCAGCGCCAACTGGAGGAGAGTCTCGGTTCTGTTGTAGCGCATTGACGGAAATTTCCGGACGGCGTTTCGATAATGATGTCCGAATCTGTCATGGGGCGCTAGTACGGTTCGGGCCTCGAATTAAATCATGATGCAAACCAATTTTAAGGGAGGCCGATCATGTACGGGGCAATTGCAGGCGACATCATCGGCTCGATCTACGAGTTCGAGAACCACAAGAGCAAGGCATTCCCGCTTTTCACTGCTGATTCGTTCTTCACGGACGACACCGTCTGCACCATGGCGGTGCTCGAGGCTCTTCTGGACGACGTTGACCCGGCCATCACTTTGCGCAAATGGGGGGCAGAATTCCCTGATGCCGGATATGGGGGGATGTTCGGGTCTTGGCTAAGACGGCCCGACATGCCCCCCTACAACAGCTACGGCAATGGTGCAGCCAAGGGATGCTTGAGCCAAGCCTTGATCACGTAGCCTTCCTGATGGCCGGCCTTCTCCACCGTCACCTCGTCCCGATAGACCTCGAGGGCGTCGCCCAGAGTGGTGCGCTCGGCTAAACTGCGATCGGTGAAGACGTGACGGGCCATCTCGGACTCCGTTACCGCGGCCCACTTTTGAGCCTCGACCTTGGTCCGAAATGTCTTAAACATATCCGGGAAACCCTTGCGGCGGACCCTGGCCTGCCAGCTGACCTTCCCGTTTGTTCCAACGCGCTTGATAAAATCCGCCATGAAAAATCTCCGTGCCAAAAGGATGGCATCGGAGGCCGCAAGAAGTCGATAGGACCAAATTGGAACAGATCATGAAAACTGCAAAGCCAATCCCAATGGAGCAAATTTGGAGCAGAGCATGATATTTGCCCCATTCGAATGCCCAAAGAAAAAGCCTGCAATCCGTTGGGATTGCAGGCTTTTTGGACTGGTTGCGGGGGCAGGATTTGAACCTGCGACCTTCAGGTTATGAGCCATAGAAAGCCCTATATCTAGCACCTTGATCCGTTGACATATTTTTCGTGTTCGTCCTGTAACCCCTGCATTTCCGCGCTTTTCTGTTGATGTCCTCTGTAAATCGACGCAATGTCACGTCAAACGGCACCATACGGTGTGTTGACACAGTGTTGACAGGAATAGCGCCATGTCAGAACGCATCACCGACGCCATCGCCAAACGGGTCAGCGCGGGCGACCGGCCCCAGGTCTTCTTCTGGGACGCCGACGTGAAGGGATTCGGCCTGCGCGTCACCAATCGCGGCGCCAAGTCCTTCATCCTGGATTACCGCATCGGCGGTCGCCAGCGACGCATCACCATCGGCAGCTATCCCGACTGGTCGGTGGCCGCCGCCCGCACCGAGGCCGGCAACCTGAAGCGGGAAGTGGACCTGGGCAACGACCCCATGGGCGAGCGCCATGCCGACCGCGCCGCCCCCACCATGCGCGACCTGTGGGACCGCTACAAGCGCGACCACCTGCCGCGCAAGGCCGCCCGCTCCCAGGCCGACGAAACCATGATGTGGGAAAAACTGGTGCTGCCCACCCTGGGCAAGCACAAGGTGGGCGACGTCACCCACACCGATATCGAGGCCCTGCACCGCGACATCACAGTGAGTCGCGGCACGCCGGTACGGGCCAACCGCGTCATCGAGGTTGTGCGCCGCGCCTTCAATCTGGCGATCCGCTGGGAATGGATCGAGAAGAATCCCGCCTCGGGCCAGTTGCGCAACCCGGAAGAGAAGCGCCAGCGCTACCTGTCGCCCGAGGAACTGTCCCGGCTCTCGGCGGCGCTGACGGCCCACCACGAGCCGGTGTCGGCCGATGCCATCCGCATGCTGATGCTGACCGGCGCCCGCAAGAGCGAGGTGCTGGGGGCCACCTGGGAGATGTTCGACCTGGATGCCGGGGTGTGGACCAAGCCCAGCGCCCACACCAAGCAGCGGAAGGAACACCGGGTGCCGGTCTCGGCCAATGCCCTGACGCTGCTGAAGCGGATCAGGGAAACCGCCGAAGGGCCATACGTCTTCCCCGGCAAGGGCGGCGACCAGCCGCTGACCGACGTCAAACGGTCCTGGGCGGCTGTGTGCAAGGCGGCCGACATCACCGGCGCCCGCATCCATGACCTGCGCCATTCCTTCGCCTCGCTGCTGGTCAGCGGTGGTGCGTCGCTGCCGATCATCGGCGCCATGCTGGGCCACACCCAGGTGCAGACCACCCAGCGCTACGCCCACCTCTACGACGAACCGCTGCGGGCTGCCGCCGACCATGTCGGCAAAACCATCGACATGGCGGGAGAGAAAAAGCATACTGCCCGCACGGAAACAAAGTGAGAACACTATGCCTATTCTCGACTATGGCATGCTGCTCGGCCCCGGCGCCCTGTACCGTGCGCAATTGATGGTCCGCACGGTGATGGCATGGCCCGCCGAGGAGGCCCGCCGCCGCCAGTACATGGCCACGGTGATGTCGATGCATCTGGCGGAACTGGAGGAAGCCGGAGCCAACCTCCCCGACCCCGCTTCCGGGGAAAGCTGGGAGGACACAATCGAGGCCATCGAGCACGCCGAGGATTGGTATGCCAATGTAGAACAGCTTGGGGAATGGTTCGCCGAAGCTGGGGGATACCGCACCGTCGCGGCGGCCCCAGGGTTCGAGGCGTTTACGGCGGATATGGGAAGCCGCCTGGGCGACTGGTTTGCCGCCGGGCTGATCTTGGCCCTGGTGCGTCGCATGGCCACCCACCACCGCGACCTTCCCGGCGGTGCAAGCATCAACAAGGCGGTGTTCATCCTTGAGCGGGTCCACCTCCCCATGGTGCCCCGCAACAGCCATGATCTGCGGCGGGCCTGGAAGACCTATAAGCCGGTGGCCCATTTCTGCGCCGCGTTGTTCGACCTGTTCCTCGAAGCGATGATGATGGGCAAATCGCCGGAGGAATCCGCAGTTCTGATCGAGGAGGAATTGAACGAGGAATTCCTCCTGTTCCTGTCCGAAGCGGAAGCATATTTGGAATTCGGCCTGCGTTACCAGCCGCCTCGGACCAAGGGACAACCACTCCTCCCCCATGACGAAACCTGGACGTTTCCCGAATATCGTCCCTGGCCGAACTCCCCCCGCAAGGCGGCCCCGCTGGACGGCGTGCTTCTGCGGGCTGCCATGGAATATCGCGCACCTGTTCCAAGTGCCTGACTACTGAGCCCCGACCGCTCACTAGAGAAGGAGATTCCCTCACCAATGTCGGGGAAGTGTTCCGGTCGATATCTGGAATGCCGACGCGGCCTTGCGCCGCTTGGCATGAAAGGAATCGACCATGACGGAGACCTCCCCCACCCCGACGGAAACCAACATCTTCCTCGGCTACATTGACGAGGACGAATACTGCCGCCAGCGCGGCATCTCGGTGCGCACCGCCCAGCGCGACCGCCAGCTTCGCCAGTCCCCGCCCTATACGGTGGTCGGCCAGCGCGTCATGTACCGTATTGACAGCATCCGCACCTGGCTGCTGGACCGTGAGCGCCAAGTCGAGCGCAAGGCGTCCGCGCCCCGCGCCGGAGGCCGCAAATAATGAGCGCCCCCGCCCCCGACGCCCTGGCCGACGATCTGCTGATCGGCGCGGCCCAGATCGCCCGCCACATCTTCGGCTCGGACGAGGATCGCTTCACCCGCCGCGTCTACTACCTGATGGGCCGCGCCAAATGCCGCCTGCCTTCGTTCCGCCTGGGGTTTCAGGTCGCGGCCCGCAAATCCACCCTGCGCCAGTGGATCATCAATCAGGAGGTGGTGTGATGCTGCCGTGGGATATTCTGATCGCCGCCGATGACCACGTCGACATCGGCAACAGCATCAAGGACGCCCAGGAGCAAATCCTGATCGTCACCCGCTATGCCCCCGACGACAGCTCTGCCCACCGCGAGGCCGTGGCGGCGCTGGCCAGCCTGGAGCGCCTGCGCACCGTGCTGGACAATCTGTTGCACCAGCAGGTTGGAGACCATCTGGACCCGCGTGGCTTGCGCCCCCTGGTCTATTTCACCGACGTCCGCTTCCGCATTCGCAGCGACAATCCCGTAAGCCAAAAACAGGATGCCTTCATCGTTTGGGCCGTGGAGGGTTGAGCATGGGAAACACCCTCCACCACGCCCACCTGTACCTGTCGCTGGGCCTCGCCGTCCTGCCGCTGCATTTCCCGTTCGAGCGGGAGGGCAGCCTGCAATGTTCCTGCGGCAAGGCGACCTGCCGCCAGCCCGCCAAACATCCCTTCGGGCAGTTGGCGAAGAACGGCCTCAAGGATTCCAGCCGCGACCCGGAGACAGTCCAGCGGTGGTTCGATGGCAGATCGCTCAACATCGGCATCGCCACCGGAACCATCAGCGGCATCATCGCTTTGGATGTCGATCCCCGCCACGATGGCGATACCACCCTGGCGGGCCTGGAGGCCGAACACGGCCCCCTGCCGCCGACGTGGCGCTTCCTGACCGGCGGCGGTGGCGAACATATCCTGTTCCGCCACCCCGGCGGCACGGTGGCCAACAGCGCCGGGCTGCTCGGCCCCGGCCTGGACGTGCGCGGCGATGGCGGATACATTGTCGCTCCGCCGTCCCGCCACATCTCTCGACGCGCCTACGCCATCTCGGTCGATCACCACCCCAACGACGTGCTGCTGGCACCGCCGCCCGAGTGGCTGATGCAACGCCTGTCCCGCCGCAAGCCGGCAGCCAAGGACGCGCCCCAGGAGCGTACCGACTGGCGGGGCCATGTCGGCGCCACCCATGCCGAGGGCACCCGCAACACCGCCCTGGCCAGCCTGACCGGCCACCTGCTGCGCAATCGCGTCGATCCGTTCGCCGTCCTCGACCTGATGCTGTGCTGGAACCGCGCCCATTGTAACCCGCCCCTGGACGATGACGAGGTGTCGGCCACCGTGCGCAGCATCGCCCGCAAGGAAATCGACCGTCGGGAGGCTCACCATGCTCACTGATCCCCTCGACCGCCTGGCCACCCTCAATCAGCCCAACGCCCACACCAACCGCATCGTCGTCGTCAACATCGGTTCCGACATCGAGATCGCCCGGCGCGTTCGCGGCGACCTGGAGAGGGCCTTCGGCGACATCATCCACACCGAGGGAGCCTTCTGGCGCTACGAGCGCACTTGCTGGCACCCGATCCCCGAACCGGAACTGCGCCGCGTCGTCCATGTCTATGACGGTGCCGAATTCATGACCCCGGCTGGTGAACCGTCCAACGTCAAGCTATCCAAGTTCCGCGTCGATTCCGTTCTCCATGAAATGGCGGCCATGATGGCGGAAGAGGATTTCTTCGCCCGCGCCCCAATCGGAATCAACTGTGCCTCCGGCTTCATCCGCTTCATGGGCGAGGGCCTGCCGGTTCTGGAGCCACACCATCAGGACCACCGCAGCCGCCACACCCTGCCCGGCCAATGGCTGCCCGGCGCCGAAGCCCACCCCACCGCAGGATCGCTGCTGGCCCGCCTGCTGGACGGAGTGTTCAAAGCCGACGATGATGCCGCCCAGAAGGTCGATCTGCTGGCCGAGGTGGCAGGCTCCGCCGCCCTGGGCTACGCTACCAAGCTTCGCCAACCCCGCGCCATCATCCTGAAGGGCGAAACCGCCGAGAACGGCAAAAGCCAGATCCTCGACCTCATCCGCAGCCTGCTACCCGCCAACGCCATTTCCTCGGTCACCGCCGGTCGCATGGGAGACGAACGCCACATCGTCGGGCTGGTCGGCAAACTGCTCAATGCCGCCGACGAGCTATCCTCGTCCACCGCCATCGCCTCCGACACATTCAAGGCTATCATCACCGGCGAGCCGGTGCAGGGCCGCGATGTATACAAGTCCCGCATCGAATTTCGCCCGGTCGCCCAGCACCTGTTCGCCACCAACACCCTGCCGGTGTTCCAGGGCGGCATGGATCGCGGTGTCCAGCGCCGCCTTCAGGTGGTCTCATTCAACCGCGTCATTCCGACCGAGGAGCGCATTGAGGCCATCGGTCGGCGCATCGGCGAGGAAGAGCCCGACCTGCTGCTGGCCTGGGCGGTGGCGGGAGCGGCACGCCTGATCCGCAACAAGGGCTTCACCCTGCCGCAATCCAGCCGCACCGCCATGAACGATTGGCTGTTCGGCGCCGATCCCGTCCTGGCCTGGCTGTCCGAGCAGGTCGAAGTCCGCCCGCTGTACAACCCAGAAGCCCGCGTCGCCACCCGCCACGCTTTCGAGCGCTTCCGCGAATGGGCCATCGCCGAGGGTTTCTCCGACCGCACCCTGCCCTCCATCAACGGCTTCGTCCAGCGCATCACCGCCAACACCACCGGCGTCGAGTACCGCCGCACCGGCCAGGGGCGGTTCTTCTTCGGCATGGTTCTCACCGGCCACACCGGCTGGTGACGCAGCAATGTCGCATGAATGACGCTTCCATGAACCGTAAGCCCTTGAAAGTGTTGCAATGACGCACTTACCCCAACAGAACTTTCCTATGTGCGCACACGCGCACGCATACGCGATGGTTAGGGGCTTGGTGCGTCATTGCAACACTTTCAAAGGGTTAGCCGTCACAGGTGCGTCATTCATGCGACACTGGTGCGACACACGGCCCGCATTCCACCCACGACCTGAAGGGGGGGCACGTTTCGCTACCCCCCTTCCCGGATCAGGGCAGGAGGATGGCGTTTCACCACCCCGTCTCAAGCAACGCATCCCCTCACAATCTCTACAAATCGTTCCCAATGAACTGGTCCGCCGCCCAGGCTATACTGTCTTTGAGGTCGAACGAAGGAACGTCCTCCACCAGCCCGGAAGGCACGGTTCCTCCTGGGCCTTTCCCTATGCGGGGAGCCTCAGCGCACGACCTTGCCAGCCTGGGGCCGCACAATGACTAAACTAAACACCGTCGAGACCAAGACCGAGTTCGCCGCCCGCGTCGGCCTCACCAAGGGCCGTATCTCGCAGCTGGTCGCCGACGGCCTGCCGGTCCAGCCCGACGGCACCATTGCCATCGCCGAGGGGCTGGCCTGGATGGAAAGCAATCTCGACCCCGCCCGGCGCAACAAGGGCGGCACCCCGGCACCGGTCGCCACCGGCACCCTGTCGCTGGCCGAGGCCCGGCGCATGTACATGGTGGTGCAGGTGCAACGCGCCCGCCTCGCCTACGACAAGGAACGCGGCCAGGTGATCGACGCCAAGGAAGCGGCGGCGGCGGTGTTCTCCCGCGCCAAGGCCGAACGCGATGCCCACATGGCCTGGGTCAGCCGCACCGCGCCGCTGCTGGCCGCCGAAACCGGCGCCGATCCCCAGGCGACCTTCGCGGCGCTCGACCGGTTCATGCGCGAGCACCTGGAGCATCTGTCCGACACCCCAGTGTGGAGCCTGCGCGATGCAGGGTGAAACCGCCCTGGCGGTGGTGGATCGGGCCTGGCGTCGGGGCATCCGCCCGGAGCCGCCCATCCCGGTGTCCGAATGGGCCGACCGCCACCGGGTGCTGCCGCCTACTTCCGCCGAGCCGGGCCGCTGGCGCACCGGCCGCACGCCCTATCTCAAGGACGTGATGGATGCGCTCTCCACCGCCAGCCCGTTCGAGCGGGTGGTGCTGATGAAGGGCGCCCAGACCGGCGGCACCGAGGCCGGCCTCAACTGGCTGGGCTACATCATCCACAATGCGCCCGGCATCACCATGCTGGTGCAGCCCTCGCTGGACATGGTCCGCCGCAACACCACCGTGCGCATCGATCCGCTGATAGAGACCACCCCGGCCCTGCGCGAACTGGTCTCGCCCGCCCGGTCGCGCGATGCCGGCAACAGCCTGTTCCGCAAATCCTTCCCCGGCGGCCAACTGGTGATGACCGGGGCCAATTCCGCCGCTGGCCTGCGCTCCACCCCGGTGCGCTACCTTTTCCTCGACGAGGTGGACGGCTATCCCGGCGATGCGGATGGCGAAGGCGATCCCGTCGATCTCGCCATCCAGCGCACCGCCACCTTCCGGGGCCGGCGCCGAATCTACATGGTCTCGACGCCGACCCTGAAGGGCCATTCCCGCATCGAGGCGGCATTCCTGGACTCCGACCAGCGCACCTTCCATGTCCCCTGCCTGCATTGCGGCGACATGGCCCCGATCACCTGGGCGCGCATCCGCTGGCCCGAGGGCCGCCGCGATCAGGCGTTCCTGATCTGCGAATCCTGCGGTGGCATCCACCACGAGCACGACAAGCCCGCCCTGCTGGCGGCAGGCGAATGGCGGGCCACGACGGCGGGCGATGGCCGCACCGCCGGCTTCCACCTGTCGGCGCTGTACAGCCCATGGGAGACCTGGGCCGAGATCGCCACCGAGCATGGCCGCGTCAAATCCGATCCGCCCCGCTTGCAGGTCTGGGTGAACACCAAGCTGGGCGAATCCTGGGAAGACCAGGCCGGCGATACCGTGCCCGCCGATCCGCTGATGGCCCGGCGCGAGGATTGGGGCGACCGCTTGCCCGAGGCGGCCACCGTGCTGACCGCTGGCGTCGATGTCCAGGGCGACCGGCTGGAGGTGCAAGTGGTCGCCTGGGGCGCCGACGAGGAAACCTGGGTGGTGGACTATCGCGTGCTGTGGGGCGATCCCTCCGGCCCGCGCGTCTGGGCCGATCTCGATTCCTATCTCGCAACCACCTTCGCCCATCCCAAATCTGTCGCCGACCTGCCCATCCGCGCCGCCTGCATCGACACCGGCGGCCACCACACCAAGGCGGCATACGAGTTCTGCCGCACCCGGCTGGCCCGGCGCATCTGGGCGATCAAGGGCCGTGGCGGCGCCGGCATCCCGGTCTGGCCGCGCCGCCCCACCCGTGTGCGCGGCAAGGTGCCGCTGTTCATCGTCGGCGTCGATGCCGTCAAGGACGCCCTCTACGCCCGCCTGCGCCTGACCGAACCCGGCCCCGGCGCCGTCCATTTCCCCCGCCGGATGGATGCCGACTACTTCCGCCAGCTCACCGCCGAGCGGGTCGTCACCCGCTACGACCGGGGCCGCCCCATCCGCTCGTGGCAGCCGAAGCGGGACGGCGAGCGCAACGAGGCGCTGGACACCTTCGTCTACGCCACAGCCGCACTGCATGGGCTGGTGGCCATGGGGCTGCGGCTCAACGACGAGGCGGCGGCGATGGCGATGCTGCCGACACGGGGGGCGCCGGTCATGCCGAGCACAGCTCCCGCCGCCCGCCCGGCGCTGGCGCAGATCCGGTCGCGGTGGATGGGGTAGGCGAGATTCATATCTTGAGCGACCGGGGGGTTGTGCCACAAACCGTCATTTACCAACCCTGTTGGGGGCTATCGGCTTTTGGCATGGGCGGTAATACCGGATGTGCTAGTCTAAGCGATTATGGCCGTTGCCCATTTGGGGGGGGATTATGCCGATACTTCTTATCGCTCTGTCAGCATGTGGATTTTTGGCCGTCATGGTTGGCGTGTCTAAACTGGCTGATCGCAACAAAACAAAGCCAGCCCCCAAAGATAGCCGTTCAATAAATTTTCAGGGTATCGATGACGCTGGGAAACTGACCCGGCAGAAGGCCGAGCTTCAGCTTCGGGTGAATGCGCTTGCCGCAAGAGAAGATACGCTTCTCGCCTCTATCCGTGAATTTGAGCAGGGAGTGGATGCCCGTAAAGGCGAGAAGCTGGCTGCCGAGCAAGACGAAATCAATGCTGCTGTCACGGCCAAAAATGCAGTTGAGGCTCGTGTTAGCGAGCTTCGCGAGAGTGGGCGGAAGCTGGCCGATGTCGTCTCTGACCTTCAGGCCGACGCCGACCGTAAGAAATTGCATGTGGATGAACTATCCGCCGACGTTGCCGATCTCACTCGGACCAAGGACGCTCTCGATGAGAGCATCACCAATCTCTTGGCTCGGCAGCGTGAGATTGAGGCTGAGATGGCCGAACTGGATCGGGATATCGACGAGCGCCGCCGGGAAAAAGTAGCCGAGATGGAAGAGGCCGTCGCCGCACAGAAGGAATTGGCACTGTCCAAGATCATGGCGTGGACGGAGTCCGAGAAATCGCGGCTTCAGGAACGGTTCGAGAGCAGCTATCAGACCGAGGTCACTGACTTGCGGCGTCAGCTGATCGAGAAAGTTACAGCCGAATTCGACAGCATCCATGAATATTTCTCGACCTTCGCCTCGGAGCGGAAGCTCATGGCCGAGACCGAGATCAAGGACTTCCTTGCGGAGAAGCGTTCGACCATTCTGTCCAACCTCGAATAGACGGGAGGCGGACATGCTTGCTCGCATCATTCTGGCTGCCGCCCTGATTGTCAGTGTTGTTCTTGGCCCGGTTCGTCCAGCTTCAGCCCAAGAGCAACCGGACATTATCATCCTGTTCGATCAATCGGGATCGGTTGGAAAGCATGATCCAAAACTCGCCTCCAAGGCCTGGCTGCTTACCTTCCTGAAGACCTTCGACAATCCGTATAAGATCGAAATCGTCGGGTTCGACGAAGCCCTGTACCGCCACCTCGCCATCGATCGCGACACCACCACCGACATCAATGCCGTGAACCGGGCCATTGACGGCATTGAAACGGTCGGCAAGGCGACGGATTTGGAGATGCCCTTTCGCTATCTGCTGAATTACGCGAAGCCTTCGACGAAACTGGCCGTGATCATATCCGATGGTGAGCCTGAGATTTGGGATGCCAAGCTCGGCTATCTCAGCAAGGAGGTTCAAGCGGACCCCCGCTATGACGATCTGAACCGTCAGTATCAACAGATGAAGGATGCCGGGGTCTCTAAACGCAAGCGATTTGAAAAGCTCGGTGCTTTGTACCACGCCCGCAATATCGATCTGATCGAAGGCCAGATGCCCGGCATCGCGAAGCTGATCGGGGATCGACTGATCATCTGGGATTTGTCGGGGACATCATACTATCTGAAGACCTGGGCCAAGGCGGCGGGAGCCCAATATCTGCCCATGCGGGTGGCTGTTCAGGAAAACCCGGTCGAGCAATTGCAGAAGGCCATGACGGCCTTGCAGCAGCATTCCAGTGCTATCGTCAAAGAGGCTCTACCTGACGACCATGAGCACCGGGCGGCAGTCGCCTTGACCACAATTCCCGAGATCGCTGCGAAGGTTCAGCCGAGGGAGCAACCCGCCCCAAAGCCGCTATCTCCCCCCATCGAAACAAGGGTGGCTGAGCCGGTTGCGCCCCAGCCCGTAGCTCCTGCGGATACGCAAGCCAGTCAGTCACCCATATGGGGGATTTTTCTTGTGTTGTTGGGCGGAGTTATTGGAGCTTTGATCGTCTACCGGCGACGAGCGGCTGCCAAGGCCGAACCAGCCGTTCCGGTGGACCTTGCCTCCCAGTACATAGACGCCAAGGTCAAAGGCGCCCTTGATGACGCGGAGAAATTACGGCGGAAACTTCTTATCGCGGAAAGCGAAGCTGTCAAGGTCGAGCGACGGTTTTCATTGCGTGTTGCTGTGCCTTCCGGAGCCATGGAAATTCAATGGATCAGTGCTGATGGTGAGAAGCGGGAAACGGCTGCCATCAATCTTTCCATGCACGGTGTCAAATTCGAAACTCATGGAGCCGAGGTCAAGGCCGTCACCAAGATTATCTGCCCGAATATGGATGTGGTTCTGGGGGTGAATAAATTTCAGGAAATCCGTCGTGATGGTAGTCGCTCCGTTGCCCTTTTGATCGAGTTTGAAAACAATCTCGACGACTGGATGCGGTGGGTAGAAATCATTACCCGGATCGACCAGACTGCCACAAAGCAGTGAGCAAGGGACAGAGGGAGGACGCTGAAAATCATCTTATCCTAATTGACGGTGCTGCCCATCTCTAGAGGAACAGTACCGCTTGTGGTGAAGTTCTGATGCCATGTTGCGGAAAATCTTTCCGCAGGAATCGCAAAAGAACAGATGAACGAGGGAGGGCAGTGATTTCCGGCATCCGATTTCACTGAGTGTACGGCTGCCACGAACTGCGGCGAGTTTCGCAGGGTTTTGGCCGAGAATGGCACGCATCGACTGCGTAATGTCCTCATTCAAATCGAAGAGCTTATCGCCGAAAATCCCATTCCTGCGCGACCATGCGATCACGACTTTTGATGCAAGCCACGCCAGTTCTTCCTCATCCATGGGACACCGCTGCATCCTAGATATGGAACGAGTGCAACATTATGTGATGGGTTCAGCCGCACCGGACAACTTGCGGCAGACATAGAAACCGCCCGCAGCGGTCACCAGTGACAAGCCGATCAAGACACCGACACCCATGCTGGCGCTCAAGATCAGGATGGCGGCTTTGCCCAAGCCTGGAGCACTTGCGGCAGCGATTTTCGATCCAGTCACGGTGCTTGTGATCATGATATCCTCCCAACCCTCTGATTTAGCGAAGAGCCTCCAGGATCGGATCGTCTTCGCCGCGCGAGCGCCTAGCTTTTTTAGGGCGTTTGACCATGCTGGTAGGCTTACTCGTTTTCACACTCGACCATGTCGCCGTTGTTCGTTGCAAAACGCTCCAAAGCTTGAGAAATAGACTTTCCCGACCGTCCCAAAGGGTGGCGGTTTGCTTGTGATACTGAACCTGGGACATCTGTGGGCTGGAGGGTAGATGGGCCGAGGAGCTTTCTTCGCCAACGCTCATGCCCGATTGGTGTGGTGAGTTATCCGCCACTTTATCCACAATTTGGTCCAGCGAGCTGGCGGCGATCATCAGGTCTGCGACTAAATCAATGTCCCAATCGGAGTTCCAGGCCGCCCTGGCTTTAGCCACCTCCAGATGAAGTGACAGCATGGCGAAGCTCTTTTCGGAAACCTCGGTCAGACTGTCCGTCCAACCCTCCGTTTCCCCATAAAGTAGGGCCGCTTCAAAAGCCGTCGCAAAGCATGCCAAATCCGTTAGGGCGTGGACGGTTGCACCATTGGCCATGAAACGAATGATGCTACTTGGTGGGCTTTCGAGATGGGCATTTGCTGATGAACGGTATGCATTCAGACCAGCTTCAACCTTGGGCATGAGCGCGAGGCATTCATCAATGAATGTGCCTCGATCCCCACGCTCTACGTCGTTGTCTTTCCGCTCCGATGGGGGCGTGACAATGCTTGAACACGCAGCAGCGCAGGGTATTTCACCTGATGCATTGGAACAGGGGCTTGTCCGCTTTCGGCCTTTTTGAGGGACATTAGTCACAGACCAACGTCCTCCTGTTCATACCGAGCTTACGCCGCACGAAGTGTGATCACGTAAGGGGTAAGCATATCGTCCTGCCTAAGCCATCACTGCGTCCGAAATCGCGTCATCAACCTCGGACGTTGTCGAGGTGGTCCGGGCCTTGCGGTAGCGGTAAATGCCGTAACCGGCTGCGGCGATGACGCCACCCAGGATGACAGGACCAGCAGCGCCGAGTCCCAAACCAAGGCCCAAGCTCATGCCGGTACCAGTCCATAGAGTGCCGACAGCGGCGGCACCCTTGGTGGCGGCGCCAGCAGCGGCACCCTTGGCAACCGAACCCGCCACAGCAGTTTTACCGGCGGTCTGCAATGCCACAGTCTGCATGGCACCCTTGGCGGCGATTGCGGTTCCGGCCGCGCCCTTGGCGGCGACACCAGTCACAGGATTGAGAACCAGGAACTTGCTCGTCGTACCGGCCATCATCGGAGATTCGCCAATAGCGAAGGTCTTGCCGACCAGCCACGGCATTTGCCCAGCACCATGTTGAACCTTGAGGACCACCAGATCCTTCATGGTGGCAGCGGTTTCACCAACGGGCTGAAGGAAGAGCCAATTTGCGGCTCCATTCCCAGCGGCAGTGGTCTTCGCCACCATGAAAGTCTTGCCGGTCATCATCTGGACCTGCCCGGCCTGTCTTGCGCCTTCGAGCTTCATCATGATCATGCCGTTCCCGCCGCCCTGGGTGGCGGCAGCAGTCAGACCACCAGCACCGGCAGCGCCCGCAGCAACGGCAGCGCCCTTTGCCGCGATACCGGCTTTGGGGCACAGCACAAGCCATTTGCTCACGCCATCTGCAACGAGGGGGGCTTTTCCGATGGTAACGGTCTTGCCCACCATCCCGGACAACTGCGCGACCTGACGGGCACCCTCCAGCTTGAGGGCAACGGCCCCCTTTCCAGCGGTAGCGCCAGCGGGGTTCAGGAATAACCAGTGTCCCATTCCATTCCCAGTAGCAGTAACTTGGCCGACCGTGTAGGAATTTCCGGTCATCGACGACAGGAGAGCTGCCTGGGTGGTTCCCTCGACCTTGGCCATGATCATTTGGTCAAGCATGCTAACAGCTCCCTAAACAATGACGCAGAGCGACAAACCGTTCTGCTGAAGATACCCCGAGTCCCTTCGGAGAGATATAGGCTGGTATGCGCATATATCATAACACGCCCCCATTCTCGCAAGCTGAGGCGAAATCTGTCCAGAGAAATTTATTGTGGATACTGGTTTGCTCTAATAGTAAGAGGCGCTCGCAACTATGTGCGGGGGCGATCTGGCTGTGAGTTTTCCTATTTCTGGAAATAATGCTTCATGAAAAAGGGGGCTACACGTTGGCGGCAGCTTCCTTCCGCTTTCGCGCCCGAGTAGCCGCCAGCTTGGACTCTGTTGAATGCTGAAGGTCCAAAGCAGCTTTTGCCCTCCGCTTGGCGGCAGCTGCTAACTTGATGGCCTGCTTGGCATTGGCGCCAGCCGCTAATGCACGCTTCTCAGCTTCGTTGGCCTCGGCGATTAGCTTCTCGGCGGCTGCAATTTCGGCGGCAAGCTCCGCAGCCAGGGCCGCTTCATCATCAGGTGAGGATACCAGCTTTCTAAATGCTCCGTATCCTGCGGCGAAAACAGCATCAGCCATTGACGCGACTTGGGAGACTAGTGTGGCGGTCTCTTGACCACTCTTGGTCCGAGAGCGGGGTTTGCCCTTTGGATTGGCGGCATACATCCGATAGGCCCCATACCCAGCAACGCATACGGTTCCCACAAGCAATGCAGGCCCCCAAGCGCCGAGACCTAAGCCGAGGCCGAGGCTCAGCCCTTTTCCGGAAAATATGGATGAAACCAGCTTGGTCCCGTTCGCGATCCCGGCTGAGGTCACGTTGATAGTTCCGGAGCCGACCCCGGTAAGGTGGGTGTAGGGGATGCTGATCTTGCCGAGAGCGATGCTGGCAGGGGCAGCCTTGGCAGCTCCAGCGCCCACCCCAGAAAGATTAGAGGGCGGGAGTACCGTCTTTCCGACAATGGCACCTACAGACTTAACTTTCGCTGCACCAGCGCCACTTTTGAGGTGGCCGAGCTTGCCCAGGGCGTCAGGTGAACTCATGCAGCATCCCCAATGCTTCGGAAGGCCATAACTACGGTGCTGTTTGCGCAAAAAGTACTAATAATTTAAAGGTTATCGTATCACGATGCCGTCAACAAGACGCCTCTTCAGAACCCATTTAAAATGGCTCATTGTGGGTCAGGTCCGCCCCTTTAAATCCGCCTGTCGGCAGGCCCTCATACAATGGGGCCAAGAGCGACCGTGATGCTCCAACTCCTGTCTTTCTGCGCCATTTCCGTTTGAAAATCCTGCTGACAGTTGCGACCACACCTCCTTTCTGCTTCTCCCCACCAATCTTTCCCAAACTCTCTGAATAGCCAGGGAATCCGCCGTCTCCGATAATCGGGGGCATGTGGAAATCACTTCTCCGTGCCGTTGGGCTCGACCGCCGCCGCTCGTTTGACGCGGCTGGCGGTGGTCGGCGTTGGGACGGCGCCCGCACGGTGGACGGGCTCAATGGCTCGATCCAGGCCGGTGCTACCACGGCGGCACGGCGGGCCGGCTGGTACGCCCGCAACAATCCCTGGGTGTCGGCGGCGGTGCAGTCGCTGGCGGCCAATGCGGTGGGCGCCGGCATCAAGCCGCGCTCGCGCCACCCCGATGCCAAGGTCCGCGACGCCCTGCATTTGCTGTGGGACCGCTGGACGGATCGGGCCGATGCCGCCGGCCTGACCGATTTCTATGGCCTCCAGGCCCTGGCCTTCCGCGCCATGGTCGAAAGCGGTGAGAGCTTCGCCCGCCTGCGCGTTGCCGCGGACGTTTCCCCGCTGCCCCTGGCCATCGACCTGCTCGACCGCGAACAGGTGCCGCTCGACCTTCACCGCGACATCGGGGCCGGTGCCTGCATTCGGGCCGGCATCGAGTTCAACGCCAATGGTCGCCGCGTCGCCTATCACTGCTATGCCCATCGCCCCGGCGACGCACTCGCGCCGCTGTCGCTGGACACCGTGCGCCTGCCGGCCGGCGACATGGCCCATCTGTTCCAGCCGCTGGCGCCGGGGCAGGTTCGCGGCATCACCTGGCTGGCCCCGGTGCTGCTGCGCGTCCATGAACTCGATCAGTACGAGGACGCGGCCCTGGTCAAGGCCAAGGTCGCCGCCCTGTTCACCGGCTTCATCCGCGATCCCGACGGCACGGTGGCCGGCTTCAATGACGGCAGCGGCATCGGTGGGGTGCTCCAGGTCGGCATGGAACCGGGCAGCCTGATCCCGCTGCCGCCCGGCGCCGACATCCAGTTCTCCGATCCGGCCGATCCCGGCGATTACGGCGCCTACACCAAGACCCACATCCGGGCCATCGCCAGCGGGCTGGGCCTGCCCTACGAGCTGGTCTCGGGCGACCTCGAGGGCGTCACCTATTCCAGCATCCGCGCCGGGCTGGTGGAGTTCCGCCGCCGCATCGAGCAGGTCCAGCACACAGTGCTGGTGCATCAGTTCTGCCGCCCGGTGTGGGAGCGCTTCGTCCGCCTCGCCGTCCTGGCGGGCCACCTGCCCGCCGCCGGCTTCGACCGCGATCCGTCCGCCTTCCTCGCCTGCGACTGGCTGCCGCCCAAATGGGATTGGGTCGATCCTCTGAAGGACGCGCGGGCCGAGATTGAGCAGATCAAGGCGGGGCTGAAGAGCCGAGGCATGAGCATCGCCGAACGCGGCTACGACGCAGAGGACGTGGATGCCGCCATCGCCGCCGACCGCGAGCGGGAAAAGCGCCTCGGCCTGACCATGGAGGCGCCCAACAATGGCTGACCTGATTACCCGCCGCAGCACCCTGGCTCCCGCCAGCATCGATGCTCAGGCCCGCACCGCCGAGGTGGTGTGGAGCACCGGGGCCGGTGTCCGCCGCCGCGACCTGTCCGGCCCCTACGAGGAGCGGCTGTCGCTGGCCCACGAGGCGGTGGACCTGTCGCGCCTGATCGGTGCCTCGGTGCTGGACGCCCATCGCCAGGACGCGGTGCGCGACGTGCTGGGCACCGTCCGCTCCGCCTCGGTCGATGGCCGCGAGGGCGTGGCCCTGGTGCAATTCTCGGCCCGGCCCGAGGTGGAGCCGGTCTGGCAAGACGTGATGAGCGGCATCCTGCGCCACATCTCGGTCGGCTACACCGTCGAGCAATGGGCCGAAAGCCTGGACAAGGGCCTGCGGGTGCTGACCGCCACCCGTTGGACGCCCATCGAAATTTCCCTGGTCCCGACGCCGGCCGATCCCGGTGCCCATATCCGCATGGAGGAGAGAATGCCCGAACCCGTCACCACCATCCCCGAAGGGGATGGTGTCCAGACCCGCGCCGCCATCAATGCCGAAATCCGCTCCGTCGCCCGCGTTGCCGGGCTGGGCCAGGATTTCGTCGATGGCCTGATCGACCGTGACGCGACCGCCGACGAGGCCCGCCGCGCCGCCTTCGCCGAACTGGCCCAGCGCAGCGCACCCATCATCCGCACCGAGCAGCCCCGCGTCGAACACGTCGCCAGCCACGACGATCCCGACACCCGTGCCCGCCAGATGGGCGAGGCGCTCTATGCCCGCATCAATCCGGCCCATGCCCTGTCGGAACCGGCCCGGCGCTACGCCTATTCCACCTGCGCCGAGATGGCGCGGGAACTGCTCACCCTGCGCGGCCATGCGGTCACCGGCCTGTCGCCCGCCGCCATGGTCACCCGCGCGCTCCACACCACCAGCGACTTCGGCATCATCCTGGGCGACACGGTGGGGCGCACCCTGCGCGCCGCCTATCAGGCCGCGCCTTCCGGCATCCGCCAACTGGGCCGCCAGACCTCGGCCCGCGACTTCCGCGCCGTCAACAAGATCATGCTGGGGGAAGCGCCCCTGCTGGAGAAGCTGGGCGAGCACGGCGAGATCAAGGCTGGCACCATGGCCGAGGCCCGCGAGGCGTACAAGATCGAGACCTGGGCGCGCAAGATCGGCATCACCCGCCAGGTGATCGTCAACGACGACCTCGACGCCTTCTCAGACCTCGCGCGGCGCATGGGCCAGGGCGCGGCCGAGACCGAGGCCCGCCTGCTGGTCGAACTGGTGGAGGCCAATTCCGGCAACGGGCCGAAGCTGTCGGACAACAAGCCGCTGTTCCATGCCGACCATGGCAACAAGGCGGGATCGGGCGCTGCCATCTCCGACACCACCCTGTCGGCGGCCCGACTCAGCTTGCGCACCCAGAAGGGCATCGAGGATCGCGTCATCCGGGTGACGCCCAAATACCTGCTGGTGCCGCCGACCCTGGAGACCGAGGCCGAACGCTGGCTGGCCTCGGTGGCGGCAGCCAAGGCGGCCGACGTCAATCCCTTCGCCGGCTCGCTGACCATGGTGGTCGAGCCGCGCCTGTCCAGCGCCAGCCGGTGGTACGTCACCGCCGATCCTGCCGAGATCGACGGACTGGAATTCGCCTACCTCTCGGGCAGCGAGGGACCGCAGGTGGAATCCAAGTCGGGCTGGGACGTGGACGGCGTCGAGATCCGGGTGATCCTCGACTTCGGCGCTGGCTTCGTCGATCACCGCGGCTGGTACGCCAATGCGGGGGCTGCGTAATGGCCGACCGCGACCAGCTTCTGGCTTGGCGGGAGGCGCTGCTGCGCGCCCGCTACGCCGGCACCCGCATTGTGGAATGCGACGGGCGCAAGGTGGAATACCGCTCCGATTCCGAGATGGCCTCGGCCCTGGCCGATCTGGAACGCCGCCTCGGCATCGCAAACCGCGTCACCCAGGTGCGGATCAATTCGAGCAAGGGAGTATGAGACCATGAAGAACTTCATCCAGAATGGCCACATGATCACCGTGCCGGCACCGACCGGGGGCGTGGTGTCGGGCCAGGGCGTGATCGTCGGGGCGCTGTTCGGCATCGCCGCCACCACCGCGCCGGAAGCGACCAATGTGGAAATCGCCACCACCGGGGTCTATGATCTGCCGAAGGCTCTGGCAACCGTGTTCGCGCTTGGTGATCGGGTGGCCTGGGACGATGCCGCCAAAGTGATCGCCCCGCCCGCTGCCGGGCTGTACCCGGTGGGCGTTGCCGTCACCGCCGCCGGCAATGGCGCGGTCACGGTGCGCGTGCGGCTGGACGGGGTGGCGACGGCAGCGGCATAACGGTCGCCACGCATTGACACGCCGCGCCAATGGTCGCCTGGGGATTTGTTGACATGGCGTTGACATGACTTTCCGGCCATCGCAGCCGAAGAATCAAAAAGCCCGCAAGTCATTGGACTTACGGGCTAATTTGGTTGCGGGGGCAGGATTTGAACCTGCGACCTTCAGGTTATGAGCCTGACGAGCTACCGGGCTGCTCCACCCCGCGGTAAGGCGTTGGGCTTTGCGGGCCCTTAAAAGCGTTACACCGGCCTTTATGGGCCGGTGTTTTCATCGTGAAGGTTTTTCTTGTTCGTTTCCTTTGAAGACCAGGCAGCGTCCTACTCTCCCGTGCCTTAAGACACAGTACCATCGGCGCAGAGGGGTTTCACGTCCGAGTTCGGGATGGGATCGGGTGGAGGGCCCTCGCTATGACCACCTGGTCGTCGAAGGAAACGAAGAAGAATTTCTGATCTGATTAGTACCTTCGTGCACTGATACAAGTATTTCATGTGTCGGGCTTGCCGCTACGCATGGGCGATCAAGCCGATCGAGCGATTAGTACAGCTTAGCTTCACGTGTTACCACGCTTCCACATGCTGCCTATCAACGTGGTGGTCTTCCACGGCTCTGATAGGGAAACCTGGTTTTGAGGGGAGC
>NZ_JXSL01000036.1 GCF_000829825.1 Paramagnetospirillum magnetotacticum MS-1
CGAGCACGTTGAGCAGCCTGAAGGCCCTCCCGTCCTCCAGCCGGTCAGCCATGAAATCCATGGACCACACCTGGTTGGGGACATCGGGCACCGTCAGTTCCTCGGGCTTGTCGCGCTTGAGCCGCTTGCGGGGTTTGATGCGCAGGTTCAATTCCAACTCCCGATAGATCCGGTAGACCCGCTTGTGGTTCCAGCCATGGCCCCGGACGTTGCGCAGGTACAAGAAGCACAGCCCGAAGCCCCACGTCCTGCGGGACGTTGTCAGTCCGACCAACAGATCGGCGATCTCCTCGTTCTCGGGGCGGAGCTTGGGACTGTAGCGATAGCACGTCTCGCTCAGCCCGAAGGTCCGGCATGCCAAAGCAATGCTGATGCCCCGTCGCGCCACCGCTGTCTCGGCCATCTCCCGGCGCTGGGATGGCCGGCTCATTTTTTTCCCAGGGCCTCACGCAGCAGCTCGTTTTGCAGGCTGAGCTCGGCGAACATCTTCTTCAGCCGCCGGTTCTCATCCTCAAGGCCCTTCATCTCCGAGATCATGGACGCGTCCATGCCTCCGTACTTGGCCCGCCATTTGTAAAAGGTCGCGCTGCTCATCTGGTGCTCGCGGCACAGGTTCAGCACCGGAATGCCGTCCTCCGCCTGGCGCAGGATCGCCATGATCTGGGCATCCGTAAATCGGCTCTTCTTCATTCGAATCTCCTCGTTCCGTGAACCGAGAAAATTCTACGTTCCGATCCCTCTATTTCCAGGGGGGATTACCAAACGATCACGATGTGCGCTGGCGACGGAAGCAGATGACGCAACTTCCCCAGACATTCAGGCCAAGGCCCACCGGACATTGTCAGATCGAGCAGAGCCAAGTCGATGCCCGATTCACGTTCTCCCGCCTCAATGACTTCTGCGAAACTGCTCGCTTCCACAATGTGCGAAGCTTCCGCGTACAGGGTGAGGATGTGACGCAGACCTTCGCGAAATAACTGGTGATCATCGGCAATAAGGATCTTCATCGGAACTGCCAGGCCCACTTTTCACGCCATTGGCCATATGAGAGTTACGTCCAAAGTATGCTTCAATTCCGTCCGGAATGCACCTGATAATGCAGATCCCCTTGATATTCGGGCACACATTGTCAACACGCAGTTCCATCAATTGGCGTATCAACGGGTCTGGACGAGAGCCTCATCGATCTTGGTGAAGCCGCTGCCGACTCCCAGTTGAGACACATGGACGGTTACCGAACCATAACCATCGATCTTCGCCAGCCGCACCATGGTTCCCGACTTCGGGACGTCGATGATGCTGTCCACCGACCAAACCGTCCGGCTCCGACCGTCACTCTGATAAAGATCGCCGAGGGCAACAGCTTTCATGACCCACTCCCCTTGGGAGCGTTTCATTGCACACTGATGACGGCCTGATCAAGTGACAGATTGAAACCAAGATAGGCCCAACCTGGGGGCATAGCGATCACTTGCTGCGCGGCTGCCAACGGGCTCAACGCGTGTCTTGTCTGCCGCTATCAAATTGCTTGACGGATCTTGGAGATAGAGCACAATTCCTTCAGGGGAGCAGTTTCGCCAATTCGGCCCCCCCCCGCGAGGCCGACCGGGCCGCCTTCGACAGCCACCCGGTCGGCCATCTGCATTTTGGGAACACTCATGCGTCACTTTGGTCTATCTGCGCCTCCGCCAATGCGCCGCCGCTCCAAGCCATGGTTTGCGTGGCTGGCTGTGGTGGCAGCTATTGCGGGGGTGGTAGCAGTCTGGGTCCGATAGTGGCGCAACGGGGCCATAGCGTACCTGCGCCTTGAGCGGCGGTTGGCGGGGGGGGGGGCAGTCTGTACCTTTTTGGTTCGCCATCCAGGGCACGGCCCCGCAGGTGCCGCCAGCAGGATAAGGACCGCCTCCCACCGCAATCTCTATCCGCCACGGCGAGGCCACTCTCCGGCAGAAAAATGTGTAGAGATTTTCGGACTTCGGATAGAATGTTTCCCTCCGGTGAAAGCCATTTGGATCAAACCGGGTGAAGCATGTTATCCGTCTCGATGACGTTCAAGGCTTTGGCCAGCGACAGGCCCTGGTAGAAGCAGTGCCACTCTCCGGTATGCCGGTGCCACATGACATCGAAGCGATCCCGTCCCATCCAGTCCAGCCGGGTGAATGGGGCGTCGGAATTCTTCACCCAGGTCGAATGCCGGATCATGTTATGTGGTTTTCAGACCAACTCGGCTTCCGCGTATCCTGAGATGCGAATAAAAACGTCACTACAAAAGGTCATTCGCCCCTGAAGGTCCGTCTTGCTGACGATGATCTCATTGTCACGGAAGTTGTGCCCACTTCCGCTAATGCAGATGGCCATGCTGATAGCCTCCCTTGACAGGCCTTCGGCTATGAGCCTTTGTTGCATTGGTCATATCACCTGCGGATGGTTTGGCACAATCAGCTCGCTGAGCGGCACCAGAACTACCTGGGGCCAAAAGCCACTTTAGGGAGGCGAAAATGGAAGCCAGTGATGGCGCTCGAGGTGCAATCCCTGAATGGACCCCCGACATGTCCGTGGGCAATGACACGCTGGACTCCGACCATAAGGCATTTTTTGACATTGCTCGACTGCTTTACGATTCGCTCGCCGATAAGCGGGAACAGGGCTTGATCATCGCCAGCACTCTCTTGATCCTGGAAGAGTATGTAGATGGGCATTTCCTTCGCGAGGAAAAGGCGCTGAAGGCGGTCGGATATACGCAACTCTCTGAACATCACCATAAACACCGTAAGTTTCAAGCCAGGGTGAGGGCGATTTCCGAAACCTATCAAAGTGGGACCAAGTCAGCGGCGGACGACCTTCCCGACCTCGTTATCAAATGGCTCACTCACCACATTCTCAATGAGGACATGCAGTATAAGCGGTGGATAAGAGATTCCGCCGTGGATCCTCGCCCTCTCGCCTTCCTGGCAGCGGAAGCCGCAGGATAGTGCTCACCAAACAGTGAGCCTGTCAGGCACGACAAATCGTAGATTCTGGCCGATGGGCGGAAATCTGCTGAATAGCGGCACTTGATAAAATCGGGCAGTGCGAACGAGGTGTGCCCAGAACTTCCATTCCATGAGCGCCGAGACATTCCCCCCGAACGAGGTCTTGCGCATTATGACGCGAGCCCGCTTCACACAACATCAACGCCTTGGCCTTCGTGGCCACCCCGGCCGGTTGGTAACGCGTTACCGGCAGCTGCAGATGAAAGTAACGTCGTTGCCATTTGCGGGAAGCCCAGGTGGCATTCTTGGCCCTGGCGCTACACAGCCCCCCCTCCGTTCCTCGGCGCCACCGGAGTGGTGCGCACTGCGTTCAAGGTTAAAGCCAGATCATGCCTCGTATGGTCAGATCACTTTTGACGCGATCCTGGCCACGTGCAGAGTTTTTCGGCACATCACCACAGACAGCCTCATGGCGTTCCGTCTTCCATGGCCTGACGGTCGATTGCGCACTTCATTTATTGTGTGGCAGATGGACGCAACCAATGCATCCCGCAATGGCTTCAATGGCTCTCTCGAGAGAACCGCCATCAAAAGCAATTCCGTCACTTGTTCAAGCTTGTCTGGCGTCTCTATATATGGCAAATGCCTAACTGTATCTATAAAGCATTGATCAAGTGCGCTTTTATTTTGTTCTGAATTCGAATTCATGGTCAATTTGTTCACAGTATTTGTTTATTTGATGTGGCCGCGTTTGGCGCGTATTTCTGGTTAATCCTTGAAAATCTGTTCCTCATGGATCCGCCGCAATGCCTCCTCAATATGATCGGCAACGGCGGGATTCTCGGCCAATTGCATCAGAGATTTGCCCCCAAACCTCTCCTGCGGCTCCGTCAACCAGATGCAGGCCTTATCCTCATCGCCGAAAACATGGTTTGCCAAAAGGGTTAAACGATGGGCTCGGCCGACACTGATCCCGGTCAGCACAGGTTGCGGCGGTTCGGGCGTGACTGTCTCAACGATGCCCCGTGGGTCATCTCCGACGAGAATCTGGCGGATCTTGGCGACGATCTCCGCCAGTTTCGCCTCTCGATCAGGTTCGCTATCCACCGTGATCATCATCGTCCAATAGGCTCCAAGCGCGTCTCAAAACCCTTGTTCGTCCAGACTTTCGCATTATCTACTGGGCCGGCCATCAACTGACAAGGTGCTAAGCGTGGACGAAATTGATACCGCCAACGAACGGGCGGAATTGATGGCCAATTTGGCCATCAAGGTTGCTCTCAGCCGCCAGCCCAAGACCCCGACCACCTGCAGGCAAACACCCATTGCCCTGCGCCAGTTTCCTTTCTCCGCTTTAAGAGCTGAACAGCGGTGCCGGACCGGGGGGCAATGTGATCCTTGGTATGAGCGCTGGGCTTCGACCAAATTCCGGCCTCGAGATCAATATCCTCCCAGCGGGCCGTGAAGACTTCACCTTTGCGGGCCCCGGTGAGGGTCATAAGCCGGATGGCGTCGCAGGAATCCTGCTGAGGATGGCTGGCGATGGCTTCTAAAGCCTTTTGCGTCGGATGTGACGCAAAAGGCTTTAGTCTTATGTATGCCCTCGCCGGGCGCAAACCTACGGTTTGCTTGGCCGCTCGCTCAATGCTCGCCAAAACGGTTTGCGCCAGATAAAGCGCAAACCGCTTTAGCACACGAGTCGTTCAGCATGTTGATGCCGCGCTGCATGGCCTTGACCCCGGAGCCGTAGCCGTCGGTCTCGGCGATGGCGCCGATCTTGTCGCCCATGGCGGCCGAGACAATCCGAGGGGATGTGTGCACCATCACGCGGCCCGTGGCTTGATCTCTTGCTCGATGGTGTTGCCGCTCTCCATCTCGACCTTCGATAGGTCATGGGCAGTCTGGAGGTTGATCCAGAACTGCGGCGACGTGCCGAAATAGCGCGCCAGGCGCAAGGCGGTGTCAGCGCTGACGGCGCGGCGTCCATGGATGATTTCGCTGATCCGCGTGACCGGTACCCGCAAGGCGATGGCCAGGGCATTGGCGCTCATGCTCAGCGGTTCAAGAAACTCCTCGCGCAGCACTTCACCGGGGTGGGTTTTGATCCGCATGGCGTTCTCCTCAGTGGAAATCCACGATCTCGACTTGGGCAGGGCCGTCCTCAATCCAGACGAAGCAGACCCGCCATTGGTCGTTAATTCTGATGCTGTGCTGCCCCTTGCGGTCTCCCTTCAGGGCCTCCAGGCGATTGCCGGGCGGGGCCAGAAGGTCGGTGAGAACGTGGGCAGCATCCAGCATATCGAGCTTGCGGATTGCGACCTTGGCGAAGGCGGCAAACTGCCTCGGGATTTCTCCTTGCCACAGGGCCTCTGTGTCTTTGTCCGCGAAGCTCTTGATCATGAGGAGATCGTATAACGTGACGCGTTAAACGTCAAGCGGAGTGGCCGTGGTACTGTCGCCAAGTGGCCGGCTTCCAGTTCGTCTGACTACGGACCATCCAGGAGACCAAGTCGATAGGCCGGACCTCGGTCGGGGCGATGCCGACCTCATCGGCAAAGGCCCTCAAACATCGCCAACCGACGTTTTGATAGCGGACCTCAGTGGCAGCAGTTTTCGTCGGAATGACAGAAGAATGGCAGGGCTCAGACATCGTCTCCCCCTGTTACTCCAACATCGGGAAGGGTCCTGGCCGTTGATCTTCCGGGTATCCCTATCCAGCCCCTGCAGGCTCCCGCTGATTTGCCCGTAACCGACCCCGAGTGCCAGGGTGTCCTCCTCACGGCCAGCGAACAGGCCCTTGTAGCTAATGCCGCCATCCAGATAGAAGGGCACCTGGTTGCGGTCCGAAGGCGAGACGCCGCCACGCAGGAACACGCCCAGCCCTTCTTCGGACCAGCGCTGCCCCTTGATCAGCATCTGGTCGATGACGAAATAGACGCCACCATTCCCCCAGACCGGATTCCCGATTCCGGTGGTGTTTCCGTCAGCCAGTGATTGACCAAGATTGTCGAAATGCTGGTCGTTGAAACGGGCGCTGTGATACCAAGCCCGGCCCCGCCAGATTGATATTGCGGCCGTAATGGGGGCCGGTGACCGAGGTCATGGGTGGCAGCGGGCCGGCGGCCTTGAAGTCGCTGCCCGGCTTGGTCACCACATAGGACGCCGTCACATAGGGCAGCCACTCGCCCTTGCCAAAGCCGTTGGGGTTGTTCTTCAGGGCATGAACATCGGCCTGCAGATAGATATCGGCGTTGTCCGGGCCGTATCCGACATGGCATCGGCGGCGGCAGCCTTGCGCTCGGGGGTATAATTGGCGATGGCGGCATCGCCGCCCTCAAGGATCAGGGCGATGGTGGCGGGAACATCCACCGACTTCGCCGAGACGGGAAACGCGGCGAGGACTATCATCGAGACGGCCAGAATTAGGTGGCGAATCATTTCTTCCCCTCATTTCCATCGGGATCCACTTTGGCGGCATCGAGTGCCTTGCCGTCTTGGCGCAACTCCCTGCGCAGCGTCTCGGCCAGGGCGGACACGTCGCCGGTTCCGGGCTTGCTTGCGGCCTTGCGGAGATTGTTGAACATCTCTTCCACATCGGCGGTATGGGAGATGCCGAAGTTGGAGCGCTCTGCAATCTCCATCTTCTTTTCTTCGAAGGTGCCGAAATAGGCGGTGTGGAACGCCGCCTTGGCGTCCTCGATCTTGCCTGCCTTGGCAAAGGTTTCGACCTTGGTAACCTCTGTGCAAACTTCCCCGGCGATTCCAGCCCAATAGCCACCGGCTGCCCATGCCGAGGCTGATACAAGGAGCAGGGCAGTGCACATTCCGATCGACCAGGTCCATTTCATCTGGAACCCTCCCTTAGTGAGTTTGCTAATGACTCGAATTCGCTGTGGGTGTAGTCGAACGAGGGTCGCTAGTGCAAGTGATACGCGCTCGCATCCAGGCAAAATGACGAGCCTTGGAGTAGGCGGAGATGGGCAAGCGCCACTCTCCTCACATGTCAGCGTATGGCCGGTGGCACACCCGAGACATCCACGGCAGTCATCCCAATGGCCGCTTTTGAGCGCATCGAGGTGCCGGGGCCGGTCAAGGTAGATTGGGCGGTCCTGACCATCGACAAGCTGATCTTGAAGGAGGGCGCCCGGGGAAACTTCTGAGCCCCGCCCGTCGCCGGTGCTGCATCATGGCGGTGTGCGAGTGGTTGGCTGTGCCGGAGCGCCGGACTTGCCCGGTGCAGGGGCAGCCACGCTCGACACGGCGACGTGAGCCACAGGGTCGGGATGATGAAGAGGCGCTGACCGCCGCCGCCAACTCTCCGGTCAGCCCGGCGATGATATGGCGCAGGGATTCGACGTCATCGGGAAGGGAGGAAGCGGCTTCGTTTTATTGCGGCTGGGGGGGGCGGTCAGTCTGCAAGCCCTTAACAGGGGCGGACTCTTGCCGTACCTGCGATGTGCCGGAGGCTGCCAGAGCTCTATCGCTTCTGATTTTTATTTGCGTCGCAACTTAATAATATCTTTAAACAATTTATCTTGAGAGCATGCGGGAGCTTGGCTCGCCCCGCCAGTGGGTGTGTCGTTGGTGGTTGCCATTATTTTGCAGTATTGCATCAAAATGTAAGAATTCATAAATTCTTTGTTTAAGTCAAAAGAGTTCTCAAACGAACTAGCGGCAAGATCAAATTGATAATTCTTGCGATATGCAATGCCAAGATAAAAATGCGCCAAAAACAACATCTCATCAGATTGATTCATGTCAATCCACGCGCTGTACAGCCTAATTGCACGCACGAAATCACCCGCACTAACTGCCTTTTCGGAAATTTCTATGATTTCGGAGATCGAAAATCCGTCATTCGACACGCCAAATGCCCTCCAGGGTTGTTTGGCGCTGATTAGCAGGCGGCGGAAAAACTCTCGGGGCCTTCCCCTGGATCGTCATCCCCGCGAAAGCGGGGATCCATGTTGGGGCAAGGCCGTGCTGTCGCCACAAGATATAGCGATGCGGATGCATGGATTCCCGCTTTCGCGGGAATGACGAAAGGAAAAGGGCTTTTTTCCGCAGCCTGTTAGATCGCCTTGCGTGCCGGGATGTGATCAAGACTGAGAGTGACTTTGAAGGAGTCTGCGCCACTTTGGAGATATCGTTCTTGAGTATGATATCGAGGACGACGTTGTGGGAGCGGGTCCTGCCGCGGTTGTTGTTGATGCTGCTTTTGCCGGTATCAAGAGATGTGTCTCGGACATAGCGGTTTCGCTGTAGAGCAAGGTGCGGCGGGTGACGCGAATGTTGGCTCTCTGCCGGCCCCAGACGACCACGGCACCGGCGAAAGCGGCCGTCAAACCCAGCCATGTAAACCGGATCTTGGAGCGGTGACGAACTGGCGGCGGCAGATAGGCCAAAGTGACGCATACCGTTCTCCCAAAATGCAGATGGCCGACCGGGTGGTTGTCGAAGGCGGCCCGGCCAGCCTCGCGGAAGGGGGGCGAATTGGCGAATCGGCCCTCCTGTCGGAATTGTGCGCGATCTCCAAGAGCAGTCAAGCAATTGATACCGGCAGACGAGGCGCGCGTAGAGCCCGTTGGCTACCGCATAGAGGGAGCCGCGGTCGCCCCCAGGTTCGGCTGGCGAAGATTGACGGTTATGGCTCGGCAACCGTCCATAGCCCGAAAGGTGGTCTCGCCTTACCTGTCCCGCTGATTTCGCGGGGACGTCCGAAGCCCTTTAGCCGAATAAATCGGCATAAGGGTCAAGCTCCGCTTCGGGCCGTTTCTTCGGCGTCTTCGGACGGACCGGCGCCTTGGGCGTTTGGAACGAGGAAATGGCGTTCCAGACCTTGAGGAACAGGCTTTCGCGGCCATCCAAGATACCCGCCTCCTCCCGCTTTTGCCAATGGACCTCGCCCAGCCCGGTTTTGACGGACTGACCCGTAGCCACGGCCTGCGTGGCTTCGACGGCCGGAGCGGGGGGCGGCGGGGCGAGCTCGGCGTCAGCCGGACCTGCGTCCCGAAGATCGCTTCGCCGGGGCTTCGGCGTCCTGGCCTTGGCGCGCTTGGTGGCGGAAGGGGTGGGCGTCCGCTCCGTGTCGGCGGCACAGGAGGCCGCATTGTCGCAAACCGGCTCTCTGCATTTCCTGGTCACTTGCCGCGTCCATCCCATCACTTGAGGTCTTGAATTACGTCTTATCAGATTCGCGGAGAGTTTTCGCCATTTCATGGAGGCCAAGGGGGAAGGCGATCTCCAAGGGCGGTGACAGAGGGGCGCCGCGCAGGGTATATGGATGGTTTGGTCGGGTGCGGGATTCCTGCGGCAAGGCGTGATCAAATGACAACCACGGACCGTGATGCCGATTGGGTCGGATGGTGCCGCGATCAGGCGGCTCTGTTGCGGCGCCTGCCCGTCGCCGCCTGCCCGGTGGGGCTTGACCCCCAGGCGCTGGCTCAAGAGATCGAAAGCGGGGCGACTTTGAAGGTGGATCAGGCGGCCGGGTGGATCTTTCGCGCCTTGCTGGCCGTGGTGAAGCTTGCGGCCTACGATGATCGCGGCCAATTGCAGCGCCTGGATTTCGCCCAGTCCCAGCTGGCCCTCGTCTGGCGGCCGGGCATTCGGCGGCACCTGGATATGGACGATGTATGGCTACAGGTCCGCGAGGCGGCCGGGCAGATTCGGCCGACCGCCATTGAACTGCCCCGATCCTGCCCGATTCTGCTGGAGGACATGGTGCCTCGGAATGGTGGGGCTTTCGATGTCGGGACCATGGAGGCGAAGCTGCTGCGGGCGGGGCTGAGCCGCCGGAGCGCCTAATGGTCGGGACCTGCTATTTTTCGTTAATTCACCCTGGGCAAGTGTTGCTGCATATGCCGTGAAGATCGGCGCGCGCCTCCCGCTGGATATAACTAGAGATTTATATATCATCTGCCAGTTTTGATATAATTGTCGTTTATACCATGTCACAATCTCCTCTGGACTCTGACCATGCGTCCCATTTTTAAGCGAGCACTCATCGTCGAGGATTCGCCGCAGATGCGGACGCTGATCAAGGTCGTCTTGCATCAGTTGGGCGTGGCGGAAATCGTTGAGGCGGAGGACGGTAACGAGGCTTTGCAGGTCCTGCGTGAAGGCGGGGCTGATCTTGTCGTCATGGATTGGATGATGCCGGGCATGGATGGCATTGAATGTACCCGGCGCATCCGAGCCGGGCAGGATGGGATTGTCCCAAGTATTCCCATAATCGTTGCCACCGGGGTGCAAGGCGACGGCGCCGAATCAATGGCCTTAGCGGCCGGAGCCAATTGCTTCCTAAAAAAGCCATTCTCCATCAAGAGGCTGCACGCTGCTTTCGAGATGGTTCTGGGCGAGAGTGCCGCCTCGATGAACTGACGTGATCGTCGATTCCGCACGGGGTCGGACGGATGGCTTGCTTGCTGTACCCCGATTCCCGCCGTCGGCATCCCATCGGCCTTGTTTCAGGGACGCAATAACCCCAGGACAGGGGGGGCTGATCTGGAAAAGCAGCCATGGGGAGGGGGCTGAATCGTGCCGTGTGGACCATTTCTTTCCCGTGGGTTGTTCGGCGCAATCCAATACTCGCGGCGAGGCTGCAACCGATTTGTAATATTTATGAGATGTTTCGCATAAGTCAGCAATTGATTTAGATCGCGTCTAATTAACGGCGATTTTTACTTGCCTCCCCCCCCCCCCCTACGTGTAATAAACTGTGCGAATAACCGGACAGAAAATATGGGTATTGTAGGAGGGGGGTGGTGGTCGCTACGAATATCGGCGGAGCAAAGGCACTGGCAATGTCGCCGACGGTCGGCAAGACCGTGGCGATTTGTGTCAGTGCCGGTATTGGGTGGGGTGTGCTTTCGGTTCTCGCCGTAGCGGCATTGGGCAGTGTCTATCTATGCCGCAAATTCGCCGGGGAATTGGACGAACCCGTCAGCGATCTTGAGGCATAGGCCGCGATCATTTCGTTTGCCACGCCATGCGTGACGATGATCTGGCCCGACTTGCGGAAAAAATCGTGCTGGCGTGGGCGGGCGGTAGCGGTCGGGCGATCAAGCCGAAACAGGACGTCGTGGCGTCGGTTTTCATGACACTGCGCGAAATCCGCGAGCACGGCCATCCGCTATCGGGCGGGCATGGACCGTCCAAGGCCGCCGACCAGCGGACCGGACATGACACCTCGGTCAAGCTGATCTGCTGCCCCGACTGCGATTCCATCATGCGAAACCCTGCCGCCCTGGCTCGGCATCGGCGGTTCTGCGTCAAGGGAATGCGCAAGATCAACCTTTCGACAGACTGATACCAGATCCAAGTGATCGCAACCGATCACCGGGATCGCCCACAGTCGCCGGGCACCGCCCGTGGCGGCTTGGCTTCCGCGCCATTAGAGCGTGATGCCCAAAATGTGCATCACGCTCTCTCAGTTTATTCGTTGCCCCTCTGCCTTAGCGCGCGCCTCCGCGCTTGGCCGCGCCCTCAATGGGCGCAGGAGCACCGCGCCTCATATTTGAGGCTCGATGCTCTAGGCGCGCGGCCATCGAAATATATTTCGACCCCCCGGAGGGGAGGGCCTAACCAAATCCAGATGAGTCTGCCTCATCGGGATTTGGTTAGGCCCATCCGTCGCGGGGTGTCTTCTGCCCCGCTTGGTTCCTGCCATGCCGCCCCGAAGTGGGCGGCCGGCCGGAACGGGGGGCGTCAGGCCAGTTCGTCCCGCAAGATGTCCTCGTCGGAAGCGCCGTTGGCAGCTTTGCCGCGGTTCAGTTCCTTCTCGACCAGATCGACGCCGCGATCCCAGGCATATTTGGCGGCAACGCCGGCCACCAAGGCGGTGCCCAGCGATACAACCAAGCCGCCGCCGACGGCGGTCGCGGCCACGGCGGAAAGCGCGGTGGCCAGGCCGGCGCCGACGGTTTCCTTGCCGGTATCGATGGCCGCTTCGGTATTGGTGATGCGCTTTTCCTTCAGGAGGCGGACGTTCTTGGCCAAGGCGGCGGCGCCGCCGACCAGGGCGCCGAGAACGCCGACGCCGGGAACGGATTTCGCCAGATAGGGGGCAAGGTGAAAGGGCATTACGATGGTCCTTGTGGTTTGGATGTCGGTCTTATTCTTCCCCGGCCGCAGCCAGGAGCGCATCATCGGACAGGTCGGGGGTGCCGTGGCGGCGTCGCGCCCAGACATAGAGCGCGGCGGCCCCGGCCAGTCCGGCGGCCCCCAGAAGGAACGGCCCCCAGGCGCCGAGTCCCAGACCGAGGCCGAGGCCAAGCCCCTTGGCGGACAGCATGGCACTGCCGGTTCCGGCGGCGGTGATGGGAGTGACGGTGCTGGCTCCGGCGGTCAGCAGCGACGAGGCTGATCCAGCGCCCACGGCGGCGGCTCCGCCGGTGCCGGTGACGGCGGCCGGAATGAATTTGGCGGCGATGGCGCCGCCGCCGACGGCCTTGCCCGCTCCGGCGGTCAGGGGCTTCAGGACCAGGAATTTGCCGGTGGTGCCGCCGATGACGGGGCTGGGGGCGACCACGAAGGTCTTGCCCACCAGGCCGCCGGTCTGGGTCGCGGCGTTCTGGACGTTGATGGCGATCAGATCGCCGCCGCCGACCGGGTTCAGATACAGCATGCCGGCCGCCTTGGTTCCGGCGGCGACGGGGGGCTGGGCGATGGTGAAGCTCTTGCCGGCCAGGGCGGGCAGGTTGACGGCGGCGGCGGTGCCTTCCACCTTCATCATCACCAATTGTCCCGCGCCCGTGGCGGCGG
This sequence comes from Paramagnetospirillum magnetotacticum MS-1, assembly GCF_000829825.1. Lineage (NCBI taxonomy): Bacteria > Pseudomonadati > Pseudomonadota > Alphaproteobacteria > Rhodospirillales > Magnetospirillaceae > Paramagnetospirillum > Paramagnetospirillum magnetotacticum. The sequence goes on from NZ_JXSL01000036.1 coordinate 12,738, forward strand.
CGGCGGCCTTGGCGCCGGTGACCGGGGTCAAGGCGATCCAGTTGCCGATACCGCCGATGGCGGCGGGGGTCTTGCCGACCATCACGGTCTTGCCGACCAGGGCCTGCAGTTCAGCCACCTGCCGGGTCGCGTCCAACTTGACGATGATTGGCGCCTGTCCGGCGGCGGAGGGGGTGATGGTGGCGAGATTGGTGGCCGCCGACACCTTGGTGACCGTCGCGGTCTGACCGGCGAGGGCGGAAACCTGGGACGCCTGCATGGCGCTTTCGACCTTGGCCAGGAGTAGGTCCTGCATCGTGTCTGTCTTTCCTTACGGCGGCGAGAATGCCGCTATGCGCCTGAAACCGGCGGGCTTGTTGAGCGGCTTTGGATCAGATCAACGCGACGAAATAGCCGACCAGCGGCAGGCGCCAGGTGCGGCGCAGCGCCACCGAGGCCAGACCAGCCACCGACAGAACCAGCACGCCCATGGACGAGAAACCAAACAGCCACTTGCCGATCAGGGGAAGATGCAGGGCGAACATGGCCAGGACGCTCCACATCCACAAGACCAAGCCCTGCTTGGCGTGGAAGTACACATATTCGTCGTCCCGGCTCATCAGCAGCGGGACGAAGCAGAGAATGCCCAGATAGCTCAGGCCCGCCATCAGATAGGAGCGGCAGCCGCAGGGGGTGTTTTCGGTTTCGAGCAAGATTGCCTCAGCCATTGTCGTATCCTCGCTTAAGTCGCATCGGCGGCGGCATCAACCTCCGCCTTGCAGTTTTTCAATTTGCCGACCAGATAGGCGGCGCCCGCCAGCCCGGCGATGCCGACAAGCACGGGTCCCCAGGCACCGAGTCCCAGTCCGAGTCCGAGACAGACACCCTTGCCGGTCAGCATGGCGTTGCCGATGGCGGCAGTCCCGACCGGAGAGGCGACGATGCCGCCCCCGACGCCGAGGGCGGCTCCGCCTGTCCCGACCCCCGCGGCGGCCGAAGCCTTTGCCGGGGCGGCGGCGCTTGCCAAAATCTGCCCTCCAACCTGAGCGACCATGACTCTACACTCCGAATCCTCACTTACAGCCCGGTAAGAGTAATTGAAACAAGAGCCCAGGAAAACAGAAAATGCGTTGATAGCTCCTCTCAACTTCTCTTCGGGTCATGTGATCTTCGGCTGGGGATGACTATGCGCTTCATCTCCAGATATTTTGTTGAGAGTGATTTGCATGCGCGCCAAGCCGGACGGGATTGACGTATTCAATCCAGGTCGGCTTGGGAACGATCCCTTTGGATGTTGACGGTGGCTTGTTTCCTGTGGCACTCGAAAGTCCCCGGCCATGAGGTGCTCGTCATGCTTGATCTTTGGGATGTGGCCGCCGCGCTCGCCGTGGTCGTTTTAGTGGGGGCCTGGGCGGTGCGGCGTTTCTATCGGGGCAAAGGTTGCGGTCTCGGCTGCGGCGGCTGCAAGACGCCAAAGGCGGGAAAGTGCGACTAATTCTCTTTTGCTCTTCTAAAGGAGAAAATAATAGTTGGTCGCAACTTCTCCGCTGTCGTGACGTTGTCCTCGTAACGTGTTGTCCTCCGCAATGATCTCATGTTATTGATGCCGCTAGTCTGAAGGGGGCTGGCGTTTTCAGTCCCGCGCTACTTGATTGTGAGGAGAACCGAGGTGCCAGCTCAGATCGCCAACGGAGTTATTTGCCCCCCAGGGGCCCCGGCCGGAACCAAGGCCGCCGCCGCCATGGGCGAGATGGAGCGCGAGGGCGCCGCCGCCAAGGCTGGGGCTGCCAAGACCGGCGCCGCCGCCAAGACCGGCGCCGTCGCCAAGACCGGCATCGCCGCCAAGACGGGTGTTGCCACCGCCGTTGCCGCTCCGGCGGCTCCTGCCAATGTTGCCGCCGCCCAGGGCGCCGGGACCAAGGTCGCCCTCGGCGCGGGCAAGGCCGCCGCCGGTGCCAAGGTCGTCGGTGGAACCATCTGGACCGGCAAGGGCCTCGGCCTCGGCCTGGGTCTCGGTCTGGGCGCGTGGGGGCCGATCATTCTCGGCGTTGTTGGCGCCGGGGCGGTTTACGCGTATATGAAGAGCCGTGATATCGAATCGGCGCAGAGCGACGAGGAAGTCGAACTGCGCGACGCGCTGGCCTGAACGAGGAGGAGGGGGGAATGACTGAAGCTATCCTTCGCAGCACGCTCGGTGCGCGCACGACGGTCATGGCGGCGCTGTCCTATCTCAGCGTCTTGTGCTTCGTTCCGCTTCTGGTGGATCGGGACGACGAATTCGTCTACTTCCACGCCAAGCAGGGGCTGGTGATCTGGATGTGGGGCGTTTTGGCGCTGTTCGCGCTGCATGTTCCCGTTCTGGGGAAGTGGATTTTCGGTTTCTCGTCCATGGGGGTTCTGGTGTTCTCCCTACTCGGGCTGGTTTCCGTAGTGTTCCAGCGGGCGTGGAAGTTGCCCCTGATCAGCTGGGTCGCCGACCGGATCTGATCTTCGGACCCGATGATGCGCATCTCGACGTCTCGCTTTGGCGGGCGTCGGGATGTTTCGTTTCGGGAGCCCCGCGGGGCCGTGCGCGGGCCGCGTCCGCAGGTCGCTCGCGGCACTTATTAATGGCTTGCCAAAAAGGTCGGCGATCATGAAGATCGCCCCGGCGGACCTGCCTGCCTGGTCGGCGGCAGCGAAGCCAGTGGGAGCGGAGCCTGATGGATAGCAACGAAAAAGAACAGCCCCTGGGCGGACGCCGCCCCGCGCGACGCCGGGACGGAGGCGGTCAGGTGGTGGTTCTCTATCTGGCCGTGATCCTGGTGGGCGGCGTGCTGGCTTGGCCCTTGCTGGCGCCGCGTCTCGGCGGCCTTCCCGGCCCGTGGGCCAAATGGCTGGGGGACGAGATGGGCTCCACGGCCGCCGCGCCCCGACCGGCCGGCTTGGACGAACGGGTGGAGATGCTGGAAGCCTCCCTGGGGCCTTTGGCCATGCGGCTGGCGGAGACCGACCGGCGGTTGACCGTGATTGAAGCCGTGATCCGCAAACAGGAGCACGAACCGCGCAAGGAGGCAGCCGCCGCCGCCGATCAGGCGCAGATGGCGCGTCTGTCCGCCGAGGTGGCCGCCATCAAGGGCGATCTGGACGTGGTCCGCAAGCTGGCGACCGACGAAGGGGGCGCCGCCAAGCTGTCCAGCGCGGTGGAAAAGGCGGAAGCGGCTTTTCGTCGCATCGCCGAACGCCGCGACCGCGCACCCTTGTTCCTGGCGGTGCTGGGGCAACTGCGGGAAGCGGTGGACCGGGGCACGCCTTATCCCGCCCAATTGAAGGCGGCCCTGGCTCTGGCCGAGAAGGGCGGCGCCGACAAGCTGGCGCCATTGACCATGGGGGCGGGGACCGGGGTGGTCTCCCGCGTGGCCCTGGCCGAGAGCTTCCGCATGACGGCGGCGGCGGCGCGCAAGCTCGACGACGTGGCCGAAAGTAGCTGGATTCCTGCCAATATCCGGCATTGGCTGGGATCTGCGGTGGTGGTCCGGCGGGCGGAAAACAGCAATGAAGGCATCGACGGGGCCTTAAACAGCGCCTCCCGGCTGCTGGCGGGCGGCGATCTGGCCGGGGCGGTCACGGTGCTGCGCCATGCCGAAGGTCCCGGCATGGCTGCCATCCAGCCCTGGCTGGAAGCGGCGGAATTGCGTCTGACCGTGGACGCGGTGTTGTCTGAACTGTCGGCGACGGTTATGACCGTCGCCGCGTCCCGGGACGAGTGACCATGCTGTTGCGCCTTATCGTCCTTTTGATCTTCATGTCGCCGGTGGTGCTGGCCACTTTGTGGTTCTCGGACAATGCCGGGACGGTGCAGGTGGAATGGCTGGGTTGGCATGTGGACACCAATATCCCCGTGCTTCTCGGCATTCTTCTGGCGGTGTTCATGCTGTTTTCCGGCCTGACGCGGCTGTCGGCGCTGGTGGCCGATCTTCCTGCCAAGCTGGGCAAGTCGCGACAGGCCCGGGGACGGGAAAAGGGAATGCTCGCCCTTTTGGCGGCGCTGGACGCGGCCGAAAGCGGCGATGTCGGCGACGGCCGCCGCCTCGGAGCAGAGGCGGCCCGGTTGCTGGACAGTCCCGAGCTTGCTGCCCGCCTGGACCGGCTGATACCGCGCCCCGCTGCGCCTCCGGCGGCGACGCTCCGGCCCGAGCCGGCCAAGGGACGGCTGTTCGCGAAGAAGCCGCCCGCACCGCCGGTGGTCGAAAGAGAGCCGCCGCCGCCGGTCAAGGCTGCGCCGCCGCCCGCTCCTGTGGCCGTCGTCGAGACGCCTGGCGCCCCCGCCGATCCCAGCGCCGAGGATGCGGCCGCCTTTGCCGCCAAACTCCGGGATGGGGAGTGGGCGGCGGCCCAGGCATGCATCGACGCCACTCTTTCCGCCGGGCGATTGTCGCCGGCCTTGGCCGCGCGATGGCGGGTCGTGGTGCTGCAAGGGCAGGCATGCCTGGACTCCCAGGACGATCCCGCTCGGTCCTTACGGCTGGCGCGTGAGGCATTGGCCGCCGATCCGGGCTTTCTCCCGGCGGCTCTGCACGTGCTTCGGCAGGAGGTGTCCGAAGGTCGCCGGTCCGAAGCCGAAGCGGTCCTGGCCGCGGTCTGGCGGAGCGCTCCCGCCCGGATTTTGCTGGAAACCTGCGCGCCGCTGTGGCGCGAAGACGATGCTGAAAGCCGTTTGAAGCGGCTTGAGGCCCTGGCGGAATGGGCTCCGCATGATCCCGAAGGCCACCTTGCCGCCGGGGAAGCGGCCGTCGCCGCCGCCAAATGGGGCGTCGCCCGCCGTCACCTCATGGCGGCGCTGAAGATCGCGCCCGATGCGTTGGGATGTCGGCTGATGGCCGAGATCGAGGACAAGGAGCCTGGCGGAGCGGAGCGAGCTGAAATCTGGCGCCGCCGTGAACGCGAAGCTGCGGCAGCGCCCACCTGGGTGTGCGAGGCTTGCGGCGCGACCTCGGGGTCATGGGCGCCTTATTGTTCGGCCTGCGGCGCCGGAGCCGCCATCCAATGGACGCGCCCGGCCCACAAGCCGGAAAATCCGCCCACCCCCGCGAGTGTCCCGCCGTCGGCGGAGGCTCCGCCCGCTCCCGCCGAGCCTAGAGTTTCTCGCATTCAAGCCGAATCAAAAATCGAGAAACTCTAGGCTGTAGTGACAATTTAGTCATTTGAGCCAGAACATGATGCTGGCGAGTTTGACGAAGCCCAGGAAGTTGGCGGCGAGTTTGTCATAACGCGTG